>CALXZI010000001.1 GCA_944393205.1 uncultured Alphaproteobacteria bacterium
AAAAAAAAAAACGGTTTAGAATGACGAGCAAATACATAAATTTTGCAGTTTTTAGGAGTTCTTTTGATGAATTTGTTCAAATTTTTTAGCTTTTCCTTTCATGCACATTCTGAAATTGCGGAGAATGGTGCAGATAAAGTGTTTTCTAGCGAGGAGGAAAATTCCAGCGTACATAAAACGTACGTGAATTTTCTAACTTCGCGTAAAAGTGCTTTAGATGCGCCGTTATACACAATTTCCTTCTTATTTTCATTCTTTTGCAGAGGGTTGCAGATGCGCCGTAACTTTTTGACGA
This sequence comes from uncultured Alphaproteobacteria bacterium, assembly GCA_944393205.1. GTDB lineage: Bacteria > Pseudomonadota > Alphaproteobacteria > RF32 > CAG-239 > CAAFZY01. Next base: position 296 of record CALXZI010000001.1, read on the forward strand.
CGTGTACAACATTAGGTACACGAGGAGAAAAGTTGCAAGCAGATGCGGCATTATGCGGGCGTTCCATGGTGGAGATGTTGGGAGTTTTAGCAATTATTGGAGTTTTAAGTGTTGGCGTTATCTCGGGCTATTCCAAAGCCATGATGAAGTATAAACTCAACCGACAAACAGAACAAATCGGTAGTATTCTAGATTATGTTCTGATTAATTCTGATAAGTTTAATCACGATACTTCCATAGCATTTATTTCATTATTATATAAATTGAATGCCATTCCGGTGGAAATGATAAGGGAAGATTGGATCTACGGCTATGTTTATGACATATTCGGCAATAAAGTATATCTGAATGAAAATAATGATGGAAATAATATTTATTATAGTTTATCCGTTTCCATCGGTAAATACTCGCGCGAAATTTGTATGAATTTATACCAAATGGCCAAGCTCCGTTCTGCCAATTTATGGCAAACCGTGTTTAATAAAGACACCCAAAGTTCTTCCATACAACACACCAACAGAGTATGGGGCGATTCTTATTGTGGCAAAACATATACTTGCCTCAAAGATTTAAGCTTAACACAAATGGACGAACTTTGTTCAGCATGTGACGATTCTCAAACCTATTGTAGATTTTATATTTTATGGGGTCGGATCAAACCTTAAAATTAAACATGAATATCACACAAGTCCATTTATAAATTTTGCAAAATTGCAACCTCGCTTCTTATCAAGTCATTAAAAAAACAAAGACATTCTTACGTGTTATACCAACCACCATCCGGTCAAGCCACTTAAAAAGTTCGGATAATGTGCCAGATACGCCGAACCCCTTTTTACACAGGAAGTGCAAAGAATTAGACAGATACGCTGAAAGCTTCTAATTACCGTTCCATAAAGCCGCTTAAAAAGTTCGGATAATGTGTCAGATACGCCGCAAGCCCTGTCACGAAGTGTACACAAAACAGTACATGAGTGACAGGGCTTGCTAGTAGATGACCGTTAGACGAACTTTTTAGAAGTGGTCGTCACATTTCTTAATCAACTCCTCAATATTCTCCGGCGGCCAACCTGGGGTTTCCATACCGAGATGGATGCCCATTTTGGCCAGAACTTCTTTGATTTCGTTCAAAGATTTGCGGCCAAAGTTTGGTGTACGAAGCATTTCGGCTTCGGTCTTTTGCACCAAGTCGCCGATGTAAACGATGTTATCGTTCTTGAGGCAGTTGGCAGAACGAACGGAAAGTTCAAGCTCATCAACTTTTTTCAAAAGATTGCGATTAAACGGAAGTTCTTCCTTAACATCTTCAACTTCATTTTCCGGCTCGTCAAAGTTAATAAACGGTTTGAGCTGATCTTGCAAAATGCGCGCGGCAAAAGCAACGGCATCCTCCGGCGAAACAACACCGTTGGTTTCAATCGCTAGGGTCAACTTATCATAATCGGTAATTTGTCCGACACGGGTATTTTCAACCTTGTATGAAACCTTCTTGACCGGAGAATAAATAGCATCAACGGCAATCAACCCTATAGGGGCATCAGCCGGTTTATTTTGATAAGCCGGAACATAACCCTTACCGGTATCTACCATCAATTCCATAGAAATTTTTGCACCTGCATCCAGATTACAAATAACATGATCCGGATTCATAATTTCAACATCATGACCGGTCTCAATCATCGCTGCCGTCACCGTGCAGGGTCCTTCTGCTTTCAAGGTCATGGTCTTCTGGCCTTCGCTATGAACGGCCACTGCCAAACCTTTAACATTCAGGACAATATCCGTCACATCTTCGCGGACACCCGGAATAACAGAAAATTCATGCAGTACGCCGTCAATTTTAATTGCGGTAACTGCGCCGCCTTGTAATGAAGAAAGCAAAACTCTGCGCAAAGCATTGCCCAAAGTCAAACCAAAACCTCTTTCAAGGGGTTCCACCACTATTTTAGCTTTATTTCCGCCTTCGCCGGAAGTTACTTCTAAATTAGTTGGTTTAATAAGTTCTTGCCAATTTTTTTGAATCACCGGTATACCCTCTTATTAAAGTTATATATGCATATATTTTTATAAAAACGTTGAAACGGCGGAGATTAAAAAAACCTCCGCCCAACAAAACTTATTTTAGACGCGACGTCTCTTTCTCAAACGGCAGCCGTTGTGCGGAATCGGGGTGACATCACGAATAGACGTAATTGTAAACCCGACAACCTGCAAAGCCCTAATTGCCGATTCTCTACCGGACCCCGGACCTTTAACTTCAACTTCCAAAGTCTTCATACCGCTTTCTTGAGCTTTTTTACCGGCCTCTTCGGCGGCAACCTGCGCAGCATACGGGGTGGATTTGCGTGAACCTTTAAACCCCTGTGCACCGGCCGTAGACCAAGCAACTGTGTTGCCTTGGGCATCGGTGATTGTTACTCTGGTATTATTAAACGTAGAATTCACGTGGGCAACGCCGGAAGTGATATTCTTTTTCTCTTTTTTCTTAACACGTTGTGTTACTGCTTTAGCCATTGCAACCTCGCTTACTTCTTCTTATTCGCAACTGTTTTGCGTTTACCTTTACGCGTACGAGCATTTTGTTTAGTGCTCTGTCCGCGCACCGGCAAACCTTTACGATGCCTTAAACCTCTGTAACATCCCAAATCCATCAGTCTTTTGATGTTAACGCCAACTTCGCGACGGAGTTCGCCTTCAACCAAATAATCGCGATCAATCACTTCGCGGATTTTGGCGACCTCATCATCGCTTAAATCTTGCACGCGACGGTCCACAGAAATTCCCGATTTTGCACAAATGTCTTGAGCAGTTTTTCTTCCGATGCCGAAAATATACGTCAGTGCGATTTCTATTCTCTTGGCGGTCGGAATATTTACGCCAGCTATACGAGCCAAATTAACTCTCCATTTTCATTAAAATTAAAACATTTAAAAAGTTGATCACCACTTTTCAAAATTAAGCGGATTATATTCAAATAATTCACAGAGTCAATAGCGTTTTTAACAAAAAATTCATTTTTTTATCAAAAATGCACCAACCTGTCTATTTTATCAGACCGCCTCTGCGGCAGCCGTATTATCTTCAAGCCCCAAAACGCGGGCTATTTTTTGTGCCGTAGCTTCAATTGTTCCGGTACCATCCACGCATGAAAGCAAACCTTTCCTTTCAAAATACGGAATGGTTGGATACGTCAAAGCCCGATAATTAATCAGCCGGTTCTGAACGGTTGTGCGGTTATCATCCGCCCGACGAGCAAACTCCGTGCCGCCGCAAACATCGCACACGCCGTAAACTTTTGGTTTCTGGAACTTATCGTGGTAACCTTGGCCGCATTTCATGCAACTGTAACGTCCCAAAATACGTTCCATAATGATTTCATCGGGCACTTGAATTTCAATCACACGGTCAAGCTTCAAGCCTTTTTCGCTCAAAATCCCTTCCAAAGCTTCCGCCTGCGGCAACGTCCTTGGAAAGCCATCCAAGATAAAACCGTTTTTACAATCACTTTCATCAATGCGATTAGAAACCATTTTAATAATCATCTCATCAGTGGCAAATTCACCGCGATCAAGCGCCGCTTTAAGCTCCTGCCCCAAAGGGGTGTCTTTGGCAGCTTCCGCGCGCAACATTTCGCCGGTGGAAAGATGACAAATATGCGCCCGCTCTTTCAAGATTCTGGCTTGCGTGCCTTTACCGCAGCCGGGGGCGCCGGTAAAGACCACATGCAAACCTTTTCCGTCTTTATCCATGATTATTTTCTTTTCTTATTGTGTACCAAAGCGGCTTTTTTAATCAAGCCCTCATATTGATAAGCAATCAAATGCGACTGAACCTGCGTTACAAAGTCCATCGTCACTTGCACCACGATAAGCAAAGTCGTACCGCCCAAAACAAACGGAACCGAAAGTTTGGAAATCAATATTTCCGGCAAGATGCACAAAGCCGTCAGATATGCCGCACCCAAAACCGTTAAGCGGGTGATGACATAATCCAAATATTCGGCCGTGTTTTTACCCGGACGGATACCGGCGATAAAGCCGCCGTGTTTTTTCAAATTATCTGCCGTTTCTTCCGGATTAAACACCACTGCGGTATAGAAAAAGGCAAAAAAGATAATCAAGAACGCATACAAAGCCAAATACAAAGGCTGACCGTGGCCGAGCCACTGGCTCATGGTCTGCGCCCAAGAAGGACCGCTTTGCGCCGATAAATTGGCAATCGTAATCGGCAACAGCAGCAAAGAGCTAGCAAAAATCGGCGGAATAACGCCCGTCGGGTTGATTTTAAGCGGCAAGTGCGAACTTTCAGCCGCTGTCATGCGCATGCCCATCTGGCGTTTCGGATATTGAATGATGATTTTGCGTTGTGCCCGTTCCACAAACACGATAATATAAATCAAAGCCAATGCCATTACCAACAACATAGCAATCACACCCAAAGACATGGAACCGATTCTTCCCAATTCAAAAGTCTGCGCTAAAGCGTTCGGAATGTTGGCGATAATACCAACGGTAATAATCAAAGACGAACCGTTGCCCACTCCGCGGGAGGTAATCTGGTCGCCGAGCCACACCACAAACATCGTGCCGCCCACCAACGAAACAATTGTCGTAAACTTAAACACAAAGCTCGGAATAACCACCACCGAGGCACCGGCACCGGCGCTCATGCTTTCCAAACCGACGGCAATACCGTAACCCTGAATAATCGTGATAAACACTGTCAAAATTTTGGTATAATGCGTCACTTTGCGGTGACCAGCCTCGCCTTCTTTCTTCAAAGCCGCCAATGACGGAATAACCGATTGACCGAGCTGAATGATAATGGACGCCGAGATATAAGGAAAGATGTTCAGGGCAAAAATCGTCATACGCGACAACGCACCGCCGGAAAACATATTGAACATACCCAAAATGCCGCCCGAATGTTGCGCAAAAATTTCCGACAAAGCTCTGGCGTCAATCCCCGGCAGCGGGATAAACGTACCCAACCGGAACACAATCAACGCCAAAATCGTAAACCATAATCTTCTTTTCAGTTCGTCAGCTTTGCTAAACGCGGACATATCCATATTCGCCGCCATTTTTTCTGCCAATGATACCATTTCTTCTTCCTTAAATCATTATTTAAAACACAAATAAACAGGGCCATAAAAACCCTTTTGCATACTCTAATACACAAATTAAAAATTTATTGCAACAATTTTCTCTTTATCCTCAATTTTTTGCCGTCAGAAGAAAGAGAGGACATATTAAAGATGCTTATTTTCCGCCTGTCTACCGTGTTCTTCGGCCAAGCGGACAAGTTTGGGATCGGCGCCGATGATTTTCCAACGCCAAGCGCCGGGCATAATCGCATAATCCAGCGCGTTACCCAAAAAAATGAATTTATACTTTCCTTTCGGGATAACAAAGTGGCGGCAGCCTTCTAAAAAAAGCTTTCCCACGCGTACCCCGGGCGCGATTTCAAAACCCGAGGCGCCGCTCAAATTAATCTCGTCATATTTCAAGGGCGGAACTTTAACACTGCGTGATGAACTCAAAATCAGACTACTGATTTTCGCTCCCTCGTCAATAGAACATTCTCTGGCCTGATTAAGAAAAATCCGACCGTATTTCCCCTGCGGGATATTGGCACGGTAAGTATTATTCAAGATAAGAACTTTGATTTTGACTCCGGGTTCAATATAAAAACCTTTGGCACGGCTCAAATCAACTCTTTCATAAGAGCCTTTCACGATTGTTGCGCCAAAAGTATCCTGCAGACTGAGCTTCATTTTTTTTCTCCCAACGTCTGACATTATTAGGATATAAAAAAATCACCCGCCCGTCAATATTTTTCATACAACGATGCCATCATAAACCTCATAAAAAGAGCTATATACAAAAAAGTTTTACAAGTAATAACCTTGCAGATTGTTTTTAATCTTCACCACGCCCACGCATTTTATCAAGCAAAACATCGCAAAGCTCGCCATAGCGCCTGACATTTTCATGGCTCATGGGTTTTTCTCTCTCATCGGTAATAGCTTTTACCACGCCTTTATCGCCGGTTTTGAAAACAACTTCGCCGGCACGATTATAAATCATCATCGTATCATAAAGTTTTTCATCTTCAATTTTCTGCAACGTACCGAGCATACCCTGATAAGCTGCGTCATGCGCCGAACGCGATGTAAAACGCGCCAACGGATATCTGTCAAGCTGCTCCTGATAGCGGGCGTAAATAGAAATCCGGCTTTCTATTTCCGGCACGGCCAACGCCAAAATATTGATTTTATAACCCTCCGCCCGCAAATTTTTGATTGTATCGCAAATCTGTGTGGTCCGCATGGTTCCTTCAAAAATAATATTATAATGCCCGGCAATTGCCGCATCAAACACCGATTTTCCCCATGCCCGCACATCTGCATCGGTATATGCGGCAAAGTCCTTGTTATGTTTTGCAAAAATTTCCGGTGCCTGCGGATGATTCAAACGAAACTCATCACCGTTGATTATCACAATGTTTGAACTGCCAAAATTTTCATAAACCCTTTTGGTTAAAACGCTTTTTCCGGCACCGGGCTGACCGCCCAAAATAAAAATCTGCGGGTTTGAAACCGGTTCTTTCCCGTCAAATAAACCTTTTTTTATTTCCTCACAAATAGCATCGTGAACTTCTGGCGGAAGTTTATAATCCTCTGTCATTCTTTTTTCCCGCAAGATATTCTTTCATTTCTTTGGAATATTCATTCAAAATTTTATCTCTGGTTTCCCGGTCGCCTTGATACATCAAATGACGTTCTTCATTAAGCAGTTGCAATTCTCTTTCCAAACGCGCCATAAGCTTATCGTCTCTTTCCTGTTCCGGCTTCATTTTTTCCAAAGCAAGACGCGTAATGCGGGTTGCCCGCATTCCGGCCATAATCTCAATGGCTGTGTCCGTCTGTGCCAAAACCGTCGGGTCGCTGTAATCTGCTTTTTCATCCATTGTTTTTTTCTCCTTATATATCCGCATTATAACACGATATTTTCCTTGGGCAAGCAAAATCACCAAACCTCGCCCTTGCCGCCGCCAAAGGCAACGAGTATATCCCCGCAAACCCCGAATTGCTGGAAACATATTTTACTTTTCATATCAATGTATCGTTATGGGGCGGCTTGTTAGCAATCGTACTGGCATTTTTGTACATAATAAAACAACACCTTGCCAAAGCCAAAACTCGCAGGACTCAAAGTACTACAAGCAAATCGCCTCCCCATACATAATTTCCATAAACAAAAAGCAGAGAGTATAAAAACTCCCTGCTTAAACTTTTTCTGTATCTCACTTTTCACAAGAGATAATTTTGTCGTCATAAATGACAACTTTTACGGTATCCCCTGCATGGTAGTCCCAATCCTTGGCTACTTTAGAAGATACCTTAAAAATACCTCCTTCTTCCAAAGATATGTAGATGTTGTTTTCAGACTTCACATCCACCTGTTGAAGGACCACCGTTTGAGAAGGTTTTCTATCAGGAGAAGAAATATATACTCCCAATACCACCAAACCTAAGATGGTGATAAAAGCAAATCCCACTATCTTTGGAAGAATCATCCCTATCACGCATCCCAGCCCGATCAAAATGACCACCCTGAAACACTCGCCGATAGTACTTGATGACGGTATCAGCCCAAAGAGCAACCCTGCAACAAGCAGGGATAATAATCCGACAATGCTCCTGCCTTTATGCATATCGCGGAATTTGGTGATAATAATACACATTGCTACTACGAAAAAACCCAATGCTACAACTGAGCTTTTCCCCTTCCAAAGGAAGGCCTCTGCTGTCAAAATACTTAAAAACAGCACACTGACAATTACATTTGTCAGAATTTCTTTACTCTTTTTATCCATATCTATATCTTAATTTTTAATATTCTGGACTCAAGATATCCGATTTTCACAATTTTGTCAATAAAAATATTTTGCCAAAATCAAAACTTCATAAAACCAAAAGCATACTGTGCGCTGACATTCTTTGACAACATTCATCCTCAAAAAAAACGAGGATACCCAACGCAAAAAGGCGGAAAAACTTCCGCCTTTTATGATAGTTGCTTAAAACTTCAGAGCTTAAGCAATAACGTTGACTTTACCGCCGGCTTTTTCAACCGCCTCAACCGCCGCCTTGGAAGCGGAGTTGACTGAAATGTTGATGCTGGTGGTAATCGCACCGCGAGCCAACAGACGAACACCGTCTTTTTTGCCGGAAATAATTCTGGATTTCAACAAAGCTTCAATATCAATAGCGCTGGCATCCAACTTGCCGGCGTCAATGGCTTTTTGAATGGTGTCCAGATTAACAACCGCAAAATGAAGCGCAAACGGATTCTTAAAACCGCGTTTCGGCAAACGACGGTAAATCGGCATTTGTCCGCCTTCAAAACCGTTTTTGGCGCCGCCCGAGCGGGATTTCTGACCCTTAACGCCGCGGCCGCCGGTTTTACCCTTGCCACTGCCGATACCGCGTCCGACACGGATACGGTCCTTGGTCGCTCTCGGATTGTTTTTCAATTCATTAAGTTTCATTTTCTTTCACCTAACTAATTTTTAATTTTACTATAAAAAGTTTTGTCATAAACAGATTTCTACAAACGGGCTTGCCGTTGTCCGATTTGTAAGCGCCATATACAAACAGCTACATAAGTGAGCAAATCGGACAACTTGAAGCCTGCTTTGTAAAACCGTTACTCCTCAACTTTAACGAGGTGGCTAACCTTTTTAATCATCCCACGGATTGCCGGCGTATCTTCCAACACCGCAGTGCGATTCATTTTGTTCAAGCCCAATCCGATCAAAGTTGCTCTTTGGTCTTTCGGTTTGCCGATAGGGCTCGCGATTTGAGTAACTTTCAATGTCTTTTTAGCCATGGATTAAGCCTCCTCTTTTTCCATTTTCACGTTTGAAGAATTTTCGCGGCGGCTGACAATATCCCCGACTTTTTTACCGCGTTTGGCGGCAATCATGCGCGGAGAATTAATAGACTGCAAAGCGTTAAAAGTTGCTTTAATCATATTATACGGGTTGTTTGAACCCAACGATTTTGCAACTACGTCCTGCACGCCCAAAACTTCAAACACGGCACGCATCGGACCGCCGGCAATAACACCGGTACCGGCCGGAGCTGTTCTTAAAATAACCTTTCCGGCGCCGAAACGACCCGCCACATCGTGATGCAGCGTTCTGCCTTCACGCAGCGGAATGCGAACCATATTCTTTTTCGCCTCATTAGTAGCTTTAACAATGGCTTCCGGAACCTCGGCGGCTTTGCCGGAACCAAACCCGACGCGCCCCTTTTGGTCGCCAACCACAACAACGGCTGCAAAAGACATCGTGCGGCCGCCTTTAACAGTTTTGGCAACGCGGTTGACGTGAACCAGTTTTTCTACCAATTCTTCGGTTTTTTCTTTTTTACTATGACGATCTACTGCCATCTTACTTCTCCTAGAATTTTAATCCGGCTGCACGGGCAGCATCGGCCAAAGCTTTAACACGGCCGTGATAAATATAGCCGCCGCGGTCAAAAACGACCTCGCTTACACCCGATTTGGCTGCTCTTTCAGCAATTAATTTACCGATGAAGCCGGCGGCTTCAACCGTAGATGACTTTTTGATGCTGTCGCGAACTTCTTTATCCAAAGTGGATGCGGAAGCAATTGTTGCACCTTTGGCATCGTCAATAATCTGCGCGTAAATATGCTTGCCGCTGCGAAAAACCGACAATCTCAACTTCCCGTTGGCGGCTTTCTTCAAAGCGGTTCTGACACGCGCCTTTCTTTTTTCAAACAATTTTCTTGGTGTATTCATCTTAAGCTTATCCCTTATTTCTTCTTGCCTTCTTTACGACGTACATATTCGCCTTCATACTTCACGCCTTTGCCTTTGTAAGGTTCGGGTTTTCTGTATTTGCGAATTTCCGCAGCAACTTGTCCGACAAGCTGTTTATCCACACCAAAAATTTTAATCTGAGTCGGAGATTCGCAAGAAAATTTAATGCCTTCCGGAGCCGGAAAGTTCACATCATGCGAAAAGCCCAAAGACAAAACAAGTTTGTTACCTTCGGTACGGGCTTTGTAACCAACGCCGACCAATTCCAAATTTTTGGTGAAACCTTCGCTTACACCCTTTACCAACGTATTGATGTTTGCGCGGGTTGTTCCCCATAAAGCGCGAGCCGTCTGGCTGCTTGACAGCGGGGAAACGACAATTTTATTGTCTTCCAGCTTGGCTGCAATATGGCTGTCGTCAAAAGTGCAGCTGAGTTCACCTAATTTTCCTTTAATCGTAACAACGTTGCCTTCAATGGCCGCCGTTACGCCAGCCGGGATAATAACCGGATATTTACCTACTCTTGACATCCGCTTTCTCCCTTAAAATACCTGACACAAAATTTCACCGCCGACATTGGCTTTACGGGCATCATTGTCGCTCATCACACCCTGCGGGGTGGAAACAATGGAAATACCTAAACCGTTATACACTCTCGGCAGGTCCTTAACGCTTGAATAAACGCGACGGCCCGGCGTTGAAACGCGGTAAATTTCTGTTATAACCGAAGCACCTTCATGGTACTTTAATTTAATGACGAGTTCATCAACGCCCGGTCTGACATTGCGCTTTTCATAGCCTTCAATGTAGCCTTCTTTTTTCAGAACTTCCAAAACATTTTCACGCAGGCGAGAGGCCGGTGATACAACATCACTTTTCTTCGCTCTTTGTGCGTTTCTAATGCGTGTGAGCATATCGCCCAAAGGATCAGTCATTGACATAATATCTCCTCCTTACCAGCTTGATTTTACCAAACCCGGAATTTCGCCGAAGCTTGCCATGTTTCTCAATTCCACACGGCTCAAACCGAACTTCCGGTAATAACTACGTGAACGGCCGGTCAATTTGCAACGGTTTCTCACTCTGATTTTGGCAGAGTTGCGCGGCAATGCGGCCAATTTCAAAGTCGCTTGGAAACGTTCTTCCGGAGAAGCGTTCTTGTCCATAACGACATCCTTTAATTTTTGACGGCGATTAGCATACTTCTCGGCCATCTTTACTCTTTTCAAGTTTCTATATACTGAACTTGTCTTTGACATAGTAAAATCTCCGCTTATTTCTTGTAAGGCAGGTTAAATGAAGTCAGCAAAAATTTCGCTTCTTCATCTGTCTTGGCCGATGTGCAAATAACAATATCCATTCCGCGAACATCTTCAACTTTTTCATAGTTGATTTCCGGAAAAATGACTTGTTCTTTAATACCAAAAGCAAAATTGCCTTTACCGTCAAAGTTTTTGCCCGATATGCCGTGAAAGTCTCTGATACGCGGCAAAGCCATGTTGATCAGTCTTTCCAAAAATTCATACATTCTGGTAGAGCGCAACGTCACTTTGCAGCCAATCGGCATACCTTCTCTCAACTTAAACGTGGCAATGGATTTGCGAGCCGTCGTCATCACCGGTTTCTGACCGGCAATCAAAGCCAACTCTTCCATAGCGTTGTTGAGCTTTTTCTTATCGGTAACGGCATCGCCGATACCCATGTTCAATACAATTTTCGTCAGCTTCGGAATCTCGTGTGGGTTCTTGTAACCGAATTTTTCCACAAGAGATTTCTTTATGACTTCATTGTAAAGTTTTTCAAAGTTTGTCATAAAATTTTCTCCTATTTATCGATTACTTCACCGGATTTACGTGCAACACGCACTTTAGTCCCTTTGTCATCCTTGTAACCAACGCGGGAAGCTTTCCCGTCCGAAGTTACAATCGCGACGTTTGAAACGTGAATAGCGGCTTCTTTGGTCACAATTCCGCCGGGAGTGGTCTGGCTGGGCTTGCTGTGTCTTTTAACCAAGTTGACACCTTGAACAACCACCTTGCTCTCTTTGGGCATCGCTTTCAAAACTTCGCCGGTTTTACCTTTGTCATCACCTGACAAGATAATAACTTTATCACCTTTTTTAATTTTCATTTTAGGCATTACAATACCTCCGGTGCTAATGAAATGATTTTCATAAATTTCTTTGCGCGCAGCTCTCTGGTAACAGGGCCGAAGATACGAGTACCAATCGGCTCACCGTCTTTGTTGATAAGAACTGCCGCGTTGCTGTCAAAACGGATGACGCTACCGTCTTTGCGGCGAATATCACTGGCGGTTCTGACAATAACCGCTTTGCAAACGTCGCCTTTCTTGACGCGCCCTTTGGGCATCGCATCCTTAATTGAAACAACAATAACATCACCTACGGAAGCATGCATTCTCTTGGACCCGCCAAGAACTTTAATGCACTGCACCTGACGTGCTCCAGAATTATCTGCAACATCTAGGTTGGTTTGCATCTGTATCATTTTCTAATTCCTTCTTTTCTAGGCGTTATCAACTAATACAGTCCAACTTTTCGTCTTTGAATAAGGTTTGGATTCAATAATCGTCACCTGATCGCCAACCTTGAACTGGTTATTTTCATCGTGAGCGGCATATTTTTTGCTCTTCTTCACGAACTTCTTGTAAACAGGATGCATCACCTGACGCTCTACGCTGACCACGACGGTTTTATCCTGTTTATCGCTAACAACAACACCTTGAAGAATTCTTTTAGGCATATCTTTTCTCCTAACTATTCTTCTTGCGCTCACTTAAGAGCGTGTTGATTCTGGCTATTTCGCGGCGGACTTTACGGATTTGAGCCGTGTTGGTCAGTTGCCCCGTAGATTGCTGAATGCGTAAGTTAAACTGTTCCTTTTTATTTTCAGTCAGTTTAGCTTCCAATTCATCAATCGTCATAGCACGCAAATCTTTTGTTTTAACCATTATGCTTCTCCTTTATCCGAATTCAAGCGCTGAACAAATTTGCTTTTGACCGGCAATTTTGCAGCACCAAGGGCAAATGCTCTGCGAGCGGTTTCTTCATCAATACCTTCCGCCTCAAACATAATGCGACCCGGTTTTACTCTTGCAACCCAGAATTCAACAGCACCTTTACCTTTACCCATACGAACCTCGGCCGGTTTATCCGACACCGGAACATCAGGGAAAATTCTGATCCATAAACGGCCGGCTCTCTTCATCTCACGGGTAATTGCGCGACGGGCGGCCTCAATTTGGCGCGCCGTAACGCGTTCCGGAGACAAAGCCTTCAGGCCGTATGTACCGAAACTCAATGTTGATCCGCCTTTGGCCAGACCGTGAATACGGCCTTTATGCTGTTTGCGGAACTTCATACGTTTTGGACTTAACATCTTATTCTAACCTCACTATCTTATTTCTGTTCAGCCAGTTTTTTGTCCTGAGCCATCGGATCATGAGCCATAATTTCGCCCTTATAGATCCACACTTTAACGCCGCAAGCGCCATAAGTGGTATGCGCTGTAGAGGTAGCATAATCAATGTCCGCACGCAAAGTGTGCAAAGGCACGCGACCTTCGCGGTAATATTCGGTACGAGCAATTTCAGCACCGCCCAAACGACCGCTGCAGCAAACTTTGATACCTTCTGCACCCAAACGCAGGGCAGACTGCATCACGCGTTTCATCGCCCGACGGAAAGCAACGCGTCTTTCCAACTGTTGGGCAACCGAATCAGCCACCAATTTGGCATCCAACTCAGGTTTTCTGACTTCCAGAATGTTCAACTGAACTTCCGAAGATGTCAGTTTCTGAATTTCTTTTCTCAAATTCTCAATGTCCTGACCTTTTTTGCCGATAACGACCCCCGGTCTGGCTGAATGAATAGTGACTCTGGCTTTTTTTGCCGGACGTTCAATCACGATGCGGCTAACGCCTGCCTGAGCCAATTTTTCCTTCAAGAATTCTTTAATTTTCAAATCTTCGTGGAGATAGTCGGTAAACTTGTCATCATCAGCATACCAACGCGAGTCCCATGTGCGGTTAACGCCCAAACGAAGACTGGTAGGATTTACTTTTTGTCCCATCTCTTTTACTCCCCACGCTCGGTGACGACAACGGTCAGGCTGGAGAAAGGTTTCAACACCCGAGCCCCGCGCCCGCGACCGCGTGCGTGCATACGTTTCATAACTAAACCTTTACCGACAAAAGCTTCGCTGACAACGAGCTTATCAATATTCAGGTTATGGTTGTTTTCAGCATTGGCGATTGCTGATTGCAGCAAGCCCAATGCAACTTTAGCGATTCTCTTCTTTGAGAAAGAAAGCTCCGCAACGGCTTTTTCGGCCGACAGACCACGAATAGACTGGGCAACCAAGTTCAGTTTACGCGGGCTGGTGCGGATAGAGCGGCAAACGGCCATCGCCTGATTTTGAGCTACTCTTCTTGCATCTTTAGTTTTTCCCATAATTAACCTCTCTTCGCTGTCTTGTCTGCGGCGTGCCCGTAGAAAGTACGGGTCGGTGCAAATTCACCAAACTTGTGGCCGACCATATCCTCGGTAACCAAAACCGGAATAAATTTGTGGCCGTTGTGAACGCCGAAAGTTAAACCTACGAACTGCGGCAACATCGTGGAACGACGTGACCAAATTTTAATCACCTCATTGCGACCTGAAGCTCTGGCAGCGTCAGCTTTCTTAAGAAGATAACCATCAACAAAAGGTCCTTTCCAAACGGAACGTGTCATTAGTTTTTCTCCTTATTATTTCTTGTTATCATGACGTGATCTCATAATAAAGCGATCCGTCTTCTTGTTAGAACGAGTCTTGGCGCCCTTGGTCGGCTTACCCCACGGCGTAACCGGATGGCGGCCGCCGGAAGTTCTGCCCTCACCACCACCATGTGGGTGGTCAACCGGGTTCATCGCAACACCACGGACAACCGGTCTGATACCCAACCAACGAGAACGACCAGCCTTACCGAGCGATTTGTTTTGATTGTCCGGATTGGAAACGGCACCAACCGTTGCCAGACATTCTTCACGGACGATTCTCAATTCACCGGAGCTCAATTTTAATTGGGCATAACCGGCATCTTTACCGACAACTTGAGCGTAGCAACCGGCTGAACGAGCCAACTGGCCGCCCTTGCCTGCTTTCAACTCAACATTGTGAACAATCGTACCGACCGGCATACTCTTTAAAGGCATCGCATTGCCGGGTTTGATATCGGCTTTTGCTGAAGCAATAACCTTGTCGCCGACTTTCAATCTTTGCGGAGCCAAAATATAAGCCAACATACCGTCATTATACTTAATTAAAGCAATGAAAGACGTACGGTTGGGATCATATTCAATCCGCTCAACTGTTGCTTCGCAGTCAAATTTATTGCGTTTAAAGTCGATAATTCTCAACTTGCGTTTATGTCCGCCGCCGATTCTCCGACTTGTAACATGTCCAAAATTATCACGCCCACCGGTCTTTGTCAAACCAACCGTTAATGTTTTTTCCGGCGCACCCTTGTACAGCTCACTTCTGTCAACAATAATCAGCTGACGAAGTCCCGGAGATGTGGGCTTAAATGTTTTTAAAGCCATGACTAAATTCCTGTTGTAACATCAATGTTTTGACCATCAGCAAGCGTCACAACGGCTTTTTTATAATCAGAGCGAACGCCCTGACGGCCGCGGAATACTTTTACCTTGCCGAACTGACGAATGGTATTTACCTTATTTACCTTAACGTTGAAGATATTTTCAACGGCTGATTTGACTTCATCTTTGGTCGCAGATAACGGCACCATAAAGGTAACCTTGCCGGCTTCTGATGAAACCATGGATTTTTCGGTAATTACCGGACGAACCAATGTATCGTACATTTTTGCGGTAACATTGTTTGATTTCTTAAGATTTTTTACCATTTCAATCTCTCCTTCAAGCATTCAACCGCATCCGTGGTCAACACCAGTTTGTCTCTTCTCAAGATGTCATATACATTGGCACCGATTGTCGGCAGAACGTCAACGCCTGCGATATTGCGGCTGGCCAACGCAAAGTTTACATCTACTTCCTTGCCGTCAATGAACAAGCAGTTTTTCAAACCGCAAACATCCAACTTCGCTTTCAAGTCTTTTGTTTTCGGTGCTGACAACTTTGCTTGGTCAATAATAACAAGGTTGCCCTCTTTGGCTTTCGCAGAGAGAGCCGTTTTCAAACCGAGTTTTCTGAATTTTTTGGTCAAATCGTGCGAATGGTCGCGGACAACCGGACCGAACACGATACCGCCCTTGCGGAACTGCGCTCCTTTACGGGAACCTTGACGCGCATTACCACTGCCTTTTTGCTTAAACGGCTTGGCCGGCGTCAAAGCAACATCGGAACGTCCTTTGGTCTGGTGAGTACCAGCCTGCTGGCGGGCGAGTTGCCAAACAACAACACGGTGTAAAATATCAGCACGAACTTCAAGCCCGAAAATCGAGTCGTCAAGTTCAATTGTACCGACACTTTTATTATCTAAATTTAAGATGTCCTGTTTCATAATTTTCAATCCTTACAATCTTATGCATTTTCAGCCGGAGCAACTTCTTCGGCTTTAACTGCAACAGGTTCATCAACTTTTTTCAATCCGGCCGGCATCGGCAGCTGCACATTGGCAGTTTTTTTCACGGCATCGGTAACGCGAACCCAAGTGTTTTCAGACCCCGGAACGGCACCTTTAACCATAATCAAACCTCT
Organism: uncultured Alphaproteobacteria bacterium; assembly: GCA_944393205.1. Lineage (GTDB taxonomy): Bacteria > Pseudomonadota > Alphaproteobacteria > RF32 > CAG-239 > CAAFZY01. The sequence continues at coordinate 16,888 of CALXZI010000001.1, forward strand.
GGCAGCATCAATAGCAACAACTTTAAGGTTTTGCACGGTAACCCGTTCTGAACCCATATGTCCAGCCATTTTTTTGCCTTTGAACACTTTGCCGGGATCTTGTCTATTTCCCGTAGAACCGTGAGAACGGTGCGAAACCGAAACGCCGTGCGTGGCCTCCAAACCGGCAAAGTTGTGGCGTTTCATAGCGCCGGCAAAACCCTTACCGATAGATGTGGCACAAACATCAACATACTGCCCCGGCACAAAGTGCTCAACCGACAGTTCGTTTCCGACCGAAAGCAGACAATCTTCAGAAACTCTGAACTCACCCAACTTTTTCTTCGGTTCAACATTGGCTTTTGCAAAATGTCCCTTCATCGGCTTGGATACATTTTTAGCCTTAACAGCGCCCGTCCCTAATTGAACGGCTGTATATCCATCCTTTTCCATCGTTTTAACGGCAACAACCTTCAACCCGTCTACACTTAAAACCGTAACCGGAACATGAACGCCGTTCGCCTCAAAAATGCGGGACATTCCCAATTTTTTTGCGATCAGACCTGTACGCATTATTATTTTTTCCTTTTCTAATTGGTTGACGCCTCATATTTCAAAACGCCAACATTAAAATTTATTATTACAATTTAATCTCAACATTTACGCCGGCGGCCAAATCAAGCTTCATTAAAGCATCAACCGTCTGCGGTGTCGGATCTACAATATCCAGAAGTCTTTTGTGAGTACGGATTTCAAACTGCTCGCGAGATTTTTTATCAACGTGCGGCGAACGGTTCACCGTAAACTTTTCAATTCTGGTCGGCAGAGGAATAGGCCCTCTGACGTTTGCCCCCGTTCTTTTGGCTGTATGCACAATCTCTTTTGTAGAAAGATCAAGCAAACGATGATCAAAAGCCTTGAGGCGAATTCTTATATTTTGGGTTTCCATCATATTTTTATTTTTCCCTATAACTAAACGGCAAAAGCCACCTTAACGGAACCTTGCCATTTAACTCGTTAAAACACTGACAAATCGTTCTATAGCAACGCTTTGCCCTATATTTTATATTTAACATCACCGAGGTTTGTTAAAGACCCCGAACAAACGTTGTGAAGGGCTTATAACATAGCAAAACAAACTTTGCAAGCAAAAAATGCACAAAAAATCAAAAAAAAGTTAACACCGCAAATCCTTGCTACGACTCTTATTGAGTCTCCCATCCGATTCACAGCATTAACCTTTTTGAGTCCAAAGAGTCCAATGAGTCCAAAAAACCGATGTTTCTCGTAAAAATATACCATAATATTATTTTTATTGCAAAACACGAAATTAAAGGTTGCATAATCTGTTTTTCTATTATAAGTATATGCATATGTATTAATCAACTATTTGGAGAGGAACGCGCCAATGACAAAGCTTGCCAACCGTGTTATTTCAATTTTTAATCGTAAAACCAGTATGCGTCTGGCCATGCCTGAATGGGATGCCGTGGATGATATTTGCCGCAGAGAAAACATTAAACGCAAACGGCTTTTTGAAATCATTGAAAACAACAAAGATCCCAAACTCGGTTTCACCTGTTCGGTACGCCTGTTTGCCATCACCTATATGCACAAACACCTGCCCAACTATCTTCCGAAACAGAAAAACGGCAAAAACAATTATGAAGATATTTTTGAAACCATAAAATTTATGTCTTAACTCTTTAAATTGGCGAATCTGCGCATATATAGTACAATTAATGAGGTTTATGATGATAAGAGCAGTCACGTTAATGATTTTATATGCTTTTCCGGCGTTTGCCGAAACGCCCACAATTGTATACGGTGCCGCTGATACCGCCACAGGAAGCCAAAATCAGTTTACGGTCGTCCAACCTGAAAATGCGCCCAATCCGCTGGGCAATCCAATCATAACCGTTCCCGATACGGCCACTGCTCATATGCCGCCACAGCCAACGCCTGTAAATTCGGCAACGGAATCTGACCAAGCCGCGCCCTCTGATGCCATAAACCAAAGCGCCCTGCAAAATCCCGCACCTTTTTCAGAAAATCCCGAACAAGAGCAAAACCAAATCCAAAACACACTTTATCAAGGCGGCGACCGAATATACGATGTGCAGTCATTTCCAATAAACGATATTAAAACCATTACCGAACCGAACATTCAGCCAACAATTACCACCTACCCTGAATATTGACACATACCGCTAAAGGCGTTCGTACTCAAAAAACACCGGCTTACGCCCTTCACGTATTGCCTTTTTCTGGTACTTGGTCTCAACCCAATCTGCCGGCGGATTGCGCCAATCATCTGATTTTTTGGCCGTCCACGCAAAATCAGCATTATCACGCATTGTGTGCAAAACCCAATTTTTATATACTTTATGGTCGGTGGCAATTTGCAAAATACCGCCCGAACGTATAATTCGCGCCAGCTCTTTCAAATTTTCCGGATTAACAAAACGTCGGGCGGCATGTCTTTTCTTTGGCCATGGATCAGGAAACAACAAATAAACCTTATCTATAAAACCATCGGGAATTTGCGGAAACAACAATCGGGCATCATCATCAAAAACGCGTACATTATCACACCGTTCCGGCATAAGACAAATATTATCCGGAATATGATTGCCTTCCTTAACGCCTGTCAGTAAATTAAGCAAATTAGCAACGCCGTTTTGAAAAACCTCAATCCCGATAAAGCCAACATTGGGTTTCATTAACGATAAACCGGCCAAATGCGCTCCATCGCCGAAACCAATTTCCAGACGTACTTCTTCAACCGGCTCGCCGAACATATTTCTTTTATCAAAAATCGTGTCCGATCCTATCCTGATTTTAGGTAAAAATTCTGCCAACAATGTACTTTTAGTCCGATGTAACACACGGCCTTTTCTTCTCCCGAAAAATTTCGGCGCGCTTTTCTGATTGATCAAAATTTGTGTTTGCTGCATAAAAAAATTCCCGTTTTATACGATACGGGAATTTTTTATCTTAAAAATGACAAATAATCAAGAATTATTCATCAGCCATCGTTGAATTTGATTTTGACATACTGACAATCAAATCAAACAAATTTTTAGCGATTTTCCGATTTGAAATCCGATAATATGCCCGAACAAGTTCCAATGTTTCTTCTCTTTTCATCGGATCCAAATCCATATCATCAACATCTTCCGACAACATGCTGGCTTCTTCATTATCCGGCATCATCAACATCATCGGGCTTTGGCTCTCAACCGATTTATCCATATCTTCAAAAAAGAAGTCCATCGGTACTTTCAAAACCCTGCTGATATCCCACAACCGGCTGGCTCCAACGCGATTGCAACCTTTCTCATATTTCTGTACTTGTTGAAAAGTCAGCCCAAGTTTACGTGCCATAAACTGTTGGCTATATCCTAAAATGGTTCTCCGCAAACGAATTCTATTGCCGACATGAACATCCACCGGATTAGGCACGCCGTCGGCCACTCTCCCGCGAATTGATTTTCCTTTTTTTAGTTCCATAGTTCCATAGTCCCCCATAAAATATAATATAATTATAAATAAACGATTATACACAAAAGTCAACTATTTTTTGTACTTAAGATTTTATTCAACTTTTTATATGTTGCCAAAAAACACAAAATCAAGCACATAACCATCACGACGGTCGTGCTTCTGCATTGGGCATAAAATGTCGGAACACTTAAGTAATGCGGCAATCTGACATCTAAAATTCCGCGCTCGTTCAAAGGCAGGCCGGCCACGATTTGTCCGAGCGGATTAACAACCGCGCTGATGCCGGAATTAGCGCTGCGTACCACCGTAATACCTTCTTCAACCGCGCGCATTTGTGCCGCCGCCAAGTGTTGGTGCGGACCGGCGCTGTCACCGTACCAACCGTCATTGCTTAACACCACCAACCAAGAGGGACGCTCGTTTGGATTGACCACTTCGCTTGGAAATATAATCTCATAACAAATCAACGCTCCAAAAGCCGGATAATCATTAATTTTAATGTTTTTATATTTTTTACCGCTACCGAAATCCGCCATATTCGCCGCCACCGGTTTTATCCATTCCGGCAGATATTTCCGCAACGGAACATATTCTCCAAACGGAACCAAATGGCTCTTATCGTACACACCTTCCACCCCGCCTTCTTCATTAAAGACATATAACGAATTATATGCTTTTTCGCCATCAAAACGCACCATACCGCCAATCAGATAACCTTGTGGCGGCACGGCTTCTTTTAATTGTTGCAAATGTCGCCAATCCCGATCCAAATCAAACGGTATTGCTGTTTCGCCCCAGATAACAAAATCAACATTCGTCAACGGTTTTTGTCGGCTCATCTCAATATAAGCAGCAAAATTTTCTTCCAATGCTTGTCTGTTCCATTTCATCTGTTGCGGAATGGCCGGTTGCACCAACCGTACGGTAATTTCACCGGCATAAGGCTTATATTGCCCAATGCGCCACACACCGAACCCCATCATAAATAATAACATTGCAAAAAAAACGACTGCACCGCGTTTTTGCCCGTAACAACACGCATACAAACTACCGGCCAAGCAAACCACCAAAAAGCTCAAGCCATAAACGCCCCATAGGCTTGCCGTCTGCATCCAAACCGGATGAAAAGCAAAAACCGAACCTAGCGGATTCCAAGGGAAACCGGTTAAAATAAAACTTCTGACCCATTCCATCAACACCCACGTCGCAGCAAAAGCAACTATTTTATGCCATATGCCCAAAGCCGAAAATTTATGCCAGACCATAAACGGCACAATCGTAAACAGACCAAAAAAAGCACCGGCGCCGAACAATGCGAACGGATAAAGCCAGCCAAACGTCGCCGCATCAATCAACAGCGCATTGCCAATCCAATAAAAACCGGCAGCAAACATACCAAAACCATACCAATAACCAACAGCCGCGACTTGCCGCAGATTTTGTATTTTATCAATTAAAACAAACGCCGCAAGCAATGAACACAACGTCACGAGCACGGCATAACTCGGCGCAAACCCGAATGCCGCCGCCAAACCAAGCACCAAAGCCGTTGTCTTGCGATGCTTAATAAAAAAATTTTCTTTTTTTTCTGCCGCTTGCTCTACCACCGCTTACTCCCGATACGGATTATCAATTCCCAGTTCCGCCAAAACGTCAATTTCTCTGGCCTCCATTTCCGCCGCTTCATCCGGCATTATATGGTCATAACCCAAAATATGCAAAAGCCCATGCGCCCACAGGTGACAAAAATGATCATGCAGGGAAACACCTTGTTCTTCAGCTTCCCGCTCCATGGTTTCAAACGCCACGATGATATCACCCAATTCTACAAAATCTTCATACGTCAAAACATCATCAAAATCCGGATCATCAAGATTGGCAAAAGAAAGCACATTCGTCGGCTTGTCCATGCGCCGAAATTCCATATTAAGCTTATGCACCGCCGTATCGTTGCTCAAACAAAGATTAACACCAAAAGTTTTAGGCAGTGCCAAAAAATCAACCTCGCCTTCCACTCTTTTAAACACGGCCTCTTTGACCCGTTCAACAACGGCAGCGATGTTCTCCACCGCCGCCGTCCATTTTGCCTCTTCAATATCAACAAATACTTTAATCTTTGTCATTTTCCTGCAACTTTTTGCTTTTTTCTTCATAAGCTTTAACGATTTTAGCCACCAAACCATGACGCACAACATCAGCCGCACTGAACGTAACAGCGCTGATATTGCTGATATTCTTCAAGGTATCCAACGCATCGCGCAGACCGGAAATCGTGCCGCGCGGCAAGTCAACTTGACTTAAATCACCGTTGACCACCATGCGTGAATTTTCACCCAGTCGGGTCAAAAACATCTTCATCTGCATCGGTGTGGTGTTTTGCGCCTCATCCAAAATCACAAAAGCGTTAGATAACGTCCGACCACGCATAAACGCCAACGGCGCGATTTCAATTTCGCCCAGCGCCAGTTTTTTATCTACCTGTTCAGCTGGCAACATCTCATACAAAGCGTCATACAACGGGCGCAAATACGGATCAACTTTTTCTTTCAAATCCCCCGGCAAAAAGCCCAAATTTTCACCGGCTTCTACTGCCGGACGCGATAAGATGATTTTGTCAACCGCGCCTTCCAGCATCATGGAAACCGCTAAAGCCACCGCCAAATAAGTTTTACCTGTACCGGCAGGGCCGAGGCCGAACACCAACTCATTTTTCATCATTTCCTGAATATACTTGGCTTGTGTCGCCGAACGTGGATAAATATACCGTTTTTTGGTTTTCAAAACGATTTCATTTAAATTTTGCACTTCTTCATCATTGTGACAATCGCTGCAAATTCGTACGGCCGCTTTGACCTCCTGCTCGCCGATTTCAATATTCTTGCTGACCTTGTCATACAAAACATTAATAGCGGCCTTGGCCTCTTCGGTCTCTTTGGGACTGCCTTTAATCGTAATCTGATTGCCAAAGCTCAAAATTTCCACATTAAGCATTTTCTCAATCAATCGCAAGTTGGCATCCGAAACACCGACCAGCTTTTGCACCAATTGATTATTAAAAAGTTCCAATTCAATTTCAGCCATTATAATACCTCTCCGCTTAAAGAATTTGTCGTTGCGTCCGTAACCCGAACTTCAACAATTTTATTTAATATATTTTCATCGGCTTTCGCATGCAGATTCTGCATATACGGCGTCCGACCGATAAGTTGTCCGTTGTGCCGTCCTTTTTGTTCAAACAGCACCTCAAAAGCCTTTCCGATGCAAGCCTCGTTAAATTTTGTTTGATAATCAAACAACAGCTTTTGCAAAATATCCAAACGCTCTTTTTTAACCTTTTCTTCCACCTGTGCCGGCATCACGGCCGCCGGCGTTCCCGGCCGACGACTATATTTAAAAGAAAAAGCTTGAATATATTTAACTTCATTGACCAAACTCAAGGTTTGTTCAAAATCTGCATCCGTTTCCCCCGGAAAGCCGACAATAAAATCCGATGAAAAACGCAGCTTGTCATTAGCTTTTTGCAATTTTTCAATCACCTCAAGATATTGCCTGCGGTCATGGCGACGGTTCATCGCCTTCAAAATTTTATCCGAACCGGACTGCACCGGCAAATGCAAATACGGCATCAATGCCTGCAAATCCCGATGACAGGCGATTAAATCATCATCAACATCGGCTGGATAAGAGGTCGTATAGCGCAACCGTTTCAAACCATCCAATTCAGCTATTTTTTGCAAAAGATAGGCCAAATTCCGTTCTTTGCCGGATTCGTCTTCTCCATGATATGAATTAACATTTTGCCCCAACAGATTGATTTCCAAGGTACCGGTCGCCAGCAAGCGCTTTGCTTCCGCCACCACTTCCGCCACCGGCCGTGAATATTCCGCACCGCGGGTATAAGGCACCACGCAATAAGTGCAAAAATTGTTGCAACCTTCCTGCACCGCCAAAAAAGAACATCCGCCCTCGGCGCGGTTTTCAGGCAAAAAATCAAACTTTGCTTCAGCCGGAAAATCCGTATCTATTAATGTTGTTCCCCGCTCACGGCTGATTTTTGCCAACATCTCCGGCAAGCGATGATATGTCAACGGCCCGAGAGCAAAATCAACATACGGCGCCCGTTTGGCAATTTCTTCATCTTCGGCCTGCACCACACAGCCGGCAACACCGATGATTGTATCCAACCCTTTTTCAGCACGCTCTTGCTTAATTAAATACGCGCGTCCCAAATCGGAAAAAACTTTTTCTGCGGCTTTTTCCCGAATATGACAGGTGTTAAACAACACCAAATCCGCTTCGGTCTGATTTTTTGCCGGCGTGTATCCAAAATTTTCCAACATAACCGCCATTCGGTGTGAATCATAAACATTCATCTGGCAGCCAAAAGTTTTGATAAAATATTTTTTAGACATGCTTCTTTCTTTTTAACTTCATTTAATTTTTTATTATGCTATGCCAATCCTTAATATTTTTCAAACACTTTTTTAATTTTGCCGGCAATATCAAAAACTCTCTTTTTCTATTGAAAAAAACATAAATTTCTTTATGATGTGAATATTAAAAGGAGAAAAGATATGACTTACACTGAAAGCCTTAAGAACAACAGTCATTTTCTAAATTTAAATGAAGAACAAAAAATTATCTTTCTAAAAGCATTGGCCTATATGGCAAAAATTGATGGCCGCCTTAATGAGGATGAAATTAAATACATTAAAGACATTGCCGCCGAGTACCAAATTTCCCAATCTACCGAAATTTTTGATTTTAAAGAGGAAGAATTTTTCAATCAGATAAAAAAACTTAACAACCGCCGCATTTGTCTTGAACTTATCAAAGAACTATGTTTTCTGGGTCATTCCGACAGCGATTTATCCGATGAAGAGGTTTTGTTTATCGGCAAAATCGGCGCTGCCATGAACATCGGGCTTGAAAAAATAGAACAAATCAGCAACTGGGTCGTTGATAAAATCATCTGGGAAGAACAGGGAAAACTTATTTTTGAGGAAGCTTAACCCGCCAACGGAGAAAATTTATGGACACAAACGTAACAAACACGGAAGAAACCGCTAAAAAGGAAAAAGAAGCCGACATCATTAAACGCGCATTGCTTTCTACATACAAGGATCTTAATGAAAAAGCCTTGCGTCGGACTACAAGAGAAACTGTTTTTGCGCCGCAAGACCGTCAAATAAAAATAGGCGGTCGCAAAATTTCCGCCTCCGATTTACGTTACGAAGTTGCCGACACGATTGAAAAATTGGGTAATTCTAAAAATGTCTCGGAAATTCAGGAAAACGTTTCACACGCAGAAGATCTCCAATCTATGTTAGCGCAAAGCATGGAAAGCATCAACAGCGAAACCTCGTCTTCCCAAGAATATTTTCGCTGGCTTGACGAAACAACCGATATCTTAAAAAACATGAATGACGGTTTTGTCACCGAGGAAGATTTGGAAAAAAGAAACGAATTTCTTGATTTCAGCCATCAGCGCGAAGCAGAACTTCTGGTTTGTTTAGGGCTCTATCAAAGCAGTAAAAACCCTGAAGCTCAAGAAAAAGCCAAACAAATTCGTTACAAACTGACCAAACTGCGCGAAATGCGCTCGGCCATTGAAAATCGCACCCGCAATCAAGCCGACAAAGAAGTGTCGCGCGCCGAATATGAGGCGGCAATTCCTTATTATAAATTATACCGCGGCTTGGCCAAGCTTCCTTTCGGCTATGATATTGCTTATCAAAAAAAAATCCAGTTAGGTATCAACCATGACGATGATGATGATTTAGATGAAGATTTTAATTATTATGATAATTTGCTCAATGTCATCCTTGACGGAATGGAAGAAGAAGATCGCGACTACATTTCGCGCGAATATCAGTTGGCACATGATATGGCGCGCCAACCAGAAACGCCTTCTCATTTTTCAACCAATGATACGCAAGAAATTGCTGATAAACTGCAAGAATTATCTGGACGTAAAAATACATTTCGTGTAAAGTATGATATTGTGAATGCCAAACTTAATGAAAAACTCAATGAACGTGAATATTAATTACTATAAGGAGAAAAATTATGGGTATGCTTTTGGTTCCTTTTTTTGACACACTGGCGCTGATTGTTGATATTTATTTCAAAATCGTCGTGGTTGAAATTGTGCTGTTCTGGTTGTTGCATTTCAAAATCATCACCATTACCAACAAATATGCGCAAAAATTTATGGATATTTTAAAGAAAGTTACCGAACCGGTATATAAAAAAGTTCGGGAAAAAATCCCGCCGTTTGCTGACTTTGACGCTTCACCGTTCATTGTTTTGCTCGTGTTGTTCTTTATTGCGCGTCTGATTTTTGTATTAAGGGAAATGGCCTTGTAAGCAACCGGACACAAACAACTTATGTTTTTTACGAAAAAGGATGATAGCTTTTTATTAAGAGTTAGGTTAACGCCTAACTCTTCTTGTTGTCGGACAAACGGCATTTTTTGCGATGAAAACAACGAGATGTACCTAAAGATAACTGTTCGCGCCGCACCGGAGAACGGCAAAGCCAATAAAGAGCTTATTGACTTTTTGGCCAAAACGCTTAACATATCCAAATCATGCATAACGCTTATCGGCGGTGCACAAAACCGGTTAAAAAAAATCCGTATTACTGACATTGAGGAAAACACGCTTTTAAAATTAACGAAAGAGTAAATATGAGTGCAAAAATTATTAACGGTAAAAAAATTGCCGAAGAGCTTCAAAACTTATTAAAAAAAGACGTTGCCGCACTTCCTTCCGCCATTGGTCTGGCCATTGTTCAAATCGGCGATGATGAAGCCAGCACCATATATGTTCGCAACAAGCTCAAAGCGGCTGCCGCTGTTGGCATAAATGCCGTTTTGCACAAATTTTCCGAAGACGTCTCTCAAACAAAAGTTTCTTCTTTAATAACCAAATTAAATGCTGACCCCGATGTAAACGGCATTATCATTCAACTGCCGTTGCCTGCACATTTGGATGAAGAAACATTGCTTGAAAGCATCAAACCAGAAAAAGATGTTGACGGTTTTCACCCCTTAAACATTGGACGTCTGCAAAACGGTTCTGATAAGGCTTTAATTGCAGCCACCCCAAAAGGCATTCTATACCTTCTGGAAAACTGCGGCATAGATTTATGCGGCGGCAATGCTTTGATCATCGGTTGTTCAAAAATTGTCGGACGTCCTGCCGGCATGCTCTTGCTACAAAAAGGCTGTACGGTCACTTTGGCTCACATTCACACTAAAAATTTGCCGGAACTCATTAAAAATGCGGATATCATCATTGCCGCTTGCGGCTGTCCGCAAACGGTCAAAGCCGAATGGGTCAAACAAGGCGCTGTTCTGATTGACGTCGGCATCAATCGTCTTAACGGCAAACTTTGCGGCGACATTGAACCCGCTGCTATCCAAAAGGCTTCGTTTATAACTCCTGTCCCCGGAGGTGTTGGCCCAATGACGGTGGCCATGCTTTTGCACAACACTTATGAGGCTTATTTAAAACAAAAGCAGGAAAAACCTACAAAATAATGCATCAAATATTATATTTATCTCCGACGCAACACTCTGTTGGAGAAATACAATGCCTGTTCTCGGTAAAATTTTTATCTTTGAAAATGTGCCCGAACATAACTCGGTAAAGGCTTTTTACAACGAGTTGGAAGCTTGGGGATTTTTAGTTTTCTGTACCGACAATCTGTATTGTTTTTTACAATATGCCGGTGAAATTAAACCGGATATTGTCATTTTGCATATACCGAATGACTTTCATCCCGACAAACAAACTTGGAAAATTGTTGAAGAAAGTTTATGCCGTAACAAATACCTGCAAATATATGCCAACATACCATACAGATTTACGAACTATCCGAATTTTCATTACGTGAAATTCGGCACCGGTACCCTTAAAAAAGAGCAAATTTTAAGCATCATTAAAAAAAATCAAATAAAATATCTGCATTAAACAAATAAGATGTTGTCAAAATAAAATTTATACGCCATAAATTGATGGAGTTTAATTTTATCTGGGGAAATCAATGCACCGCATACACCGCCTTTTACATCAAATGTATGATTTGATGCTCAACCTTTCAGGCCACACCAATGCCATGTTCTTTTTGTTTTTGGTGGCTTTTGCTGAAAGTTCGTTTTTTCCGATTCCACCGGATGTTATGATTATTCCGATGGTCTTGGCCACACCAAATAAAGCTTGGCGGATTGCCGGTCTTGCAACTTTAGCAAGTGTTTTGGGCGGATATTTCGGCTATATCATCGGCGCTTTCTGTTTTGACTGGATTGCCAAGCCGATTTTAGAAATGTACAATGCTCTTGAGCAATTTCAAGAATTTGAAGACTACTACCACAAATTCGGCGCGTGGATTGTTTTTGCTGCCGGCTTAACCCCGTTTCCCTATAAAATCATCACTATTGCCAGCGGTGTTGTTCATTTGGATTTGTTTGTCTTTACCGTTGCCTCAATTTTGGCGCGCGGCATGCGGTTTTTCTTTGTAGCGTGGCTTCTGAAAAAATATGGCGAACCAATGAAAATTTTTATTGAAAAAAATTTAGGCTGGCTGTCCGTCTTGTTTTTAGTTCTTCTCATTGGTAGTTTTATGCTGATAAAATACATATAACACAATTATATGTTGCTCTAAAAAAAACCGCCTATAAATCGGCGGTTTTTTTATCACTTGCGATATAATTAATTTGCTGACTGACAATAAATATAACTGCTGTCAAACGGGCATTTCAAACCGGTGTTTTTCCCTTGGCAGTTTCCGGCTTTAACATAACCCAGCTGCTCACAATCGGTTATAATCGCTTTTGTGACATCACACCAATACGCCGCCAGATTTACATCGTCTTTCTCGCTACAGGTTTCCGCGCCGCAATGATAACAGTTATCAACACCATTATACACTTCTTCCAGTAAAGTCGTACAACCATCTGTACGGGATGAACATTCAACCGTTGTCCAATTATCATCGCAAATACAAAACGGATACCACTTTTCACCGTCTGAATCTTCACAATACTCTACACCGCTGGGTTCTTTCAAGCCGGTTTCCTTACAGTCATAAGGATAAACCGTTTTAGAGCAGCTGCATTTTTCATACCAAATAACACCATCGGCCGGACTACGGCAAGATCCGCCACTACCGGTAGCGCCCACATAATCAGCGCAACCTTCGTAAGGAAAACGAGAGGTATTGCATATAGTTTCCGAACCGGCGCATCCGCATTCCGGATCCAAGACACCGTTGCAAACATACTTACCGCCTTCCATATTAAGAACCCGATCACTGGCGCAAGTACAGCGATAATATGTCTTGCCTTTATAAGTACATGTTTGTTCTTGATATCCTTCCTCACAAGGCGTCGTTCGGGTGTAACCTTCGCAACCGACCATCCAGCTGGAATTATCCAAACATCCGTCGCCATTTAAAATTCCGGGTAAAAAACAAACTTTGGCCTCCGCGCCAGATACTGATACAATCAGTGTTAAAACAAAAAACATCAGGATTTTTACCGGTGTTCGCATAACTTAAGTCCTTAAACCTCAAAAATTTTACCTAAATAAAGCGTATAACATAAAAACAAGAGCGTCAAGATTTTTCATTGATATTCAAAGCTCTCATTAATCATGTTATCCGTATTTTTCTTTCAGTTGATAAATATAATCAATCACATCTTCTCTGTCCCATTTTGCACTACCTCGGATACGGCCGATTTCTTGACCGCTTTCATTAATCAAAACAGTGTGCGGACTGCTGAATATGCCAAAATCAGAGGCGACAATGCCACGTTCATCCACATAAAAATCAACATCCGTTGCACCATAACGTTTTAAAAAGCGTTTTTGTTCGGCAACAGATGACCATTCTTCGTTTGGTGATATCAACAATAATTTAACGCCATAATCTTTGGTCGCATTATGAAAGCCGTTCAAGCTTTTAAGTTCGCCGATACACGGACCGCAATCACGCGACCAAAAAACCGCCAGCACAAAATCGCCTTTAAAATCCGATAAGCTGTAGCGCTGACCGCTTTCATGAATGATTGTATGTCTCGGCACTTCACGCGGTTCGGCATATATATTAACACCTTCTTCGGCAAAAACCGGAAACACAAACAAAAACACCGAAAAGATTGTTTGAATAATAAGTTTCAACATAGCCTGTTAAAATCCTCAATTTTACTTTGTAATTTTCAATCATATTAAATATAATTATTATCAATCTTAATACAATAAAAAGGTTAAAAAATGAAATACATTTTCAAATTTTTTATTATCGCCGTCATTGTATTGACCATATGCGGGTTAGCAGCCTGCGGCAAAGTTTCTGACCCTGTGCCGCTTGAAGACAGCGGCTATCCGCACAGCTACCCGCGGCGTTAAAAATCAAAGGATGGTAAAAATGGATGAACAGAAAAAAATTACCGATGAAACAATTCCTTATGTAGAATTTGCCGACAATGCAAACGAACGCACACCCTGTGTGTTGGTATTGGATTGTTCCGGTTCCATGCGCGGCGAACCGATAAAACAACTCAATGCCGGCTTAAGTGCTTTGGAAAAAGAATTAAAAGAAGATATTGATGCCAGCTCGCGCGTTCAACTCTTAATCATCAAAGCCTGTGGCAAAGATGAAGCCGTCATCAGTTCGGATTGGGTAGACGCCATGAACTTTACCGCACCGGTCATGGAAGCCGGTGGTTTGACACCTCTTGGTAAAGCCATGGAATTAGCTCTGCAAAAAATTGAAGAACAAAAATGTCTGTATGACAGCTGCGGTGTTACCTCCAAACGTCCGTGGATATTTTTAATCAGCGATGGCGAACCGACGGATTACGGCTGGGAGCAAGCCGCCGAAAAATGCCGTTACGCCCAACAGAACAAAAAAGTAATTATTCATGCCGTCGGCACGCAAGGAGCCAATCTGGATAAATTAGCCAAATTTTCATTAATGTCGCCCAAACGCCTGACCGGCCTAAAATTTACCGAATTTTTCTTATGGTTAAGCCGTAGCGTTTCCTGCATTTCCAAAGCAGCACCCAACGCCGACGATTTACTTGAGGATATTGAAGACTGGAATGATGAATAAAAAACAAAATATGCACATTGTCGCCACCAGCGTGACCGGCCCGTACCATCGTGCCAAAAATTTGCCTTGTCAAGATTTTTATGCACATGCTTGCCGCGGTGATCGGTTGGTTGCTGTCGTGTCTGATGGAGCCGGTTCAGCCCGATACGGCAAAATTGGCGCCAAAACCGTATGCGATACCTTGTGCGATATTTTAATTTCAGGTTCCTTGCACAATGTGCGGCAAAAAGTAATTGATGCTTTGGAAGCGGCGCGGCAAAAACTGATATATCATCGTTTCAATAAATCTAAAAGTGAAAACGGGTTAATAGATTTTGCCGCCACGGTTGTCGGCACCGTATACACCAAAAAGGGCGGTTTGTTTTTTCATATCGGTGATGGCGCGGCCATTGCTTTAAATGATTCGCATCCGCATATTATTGTCTCTCGTCCCGAAAATGGTTTATTCTCATGCGAAACATATTTTTTTACCATGGACGATTGGAAAGACAGTTTGCGCTTTACTCCGTTTGATAAAGCAAATAGTCTGATGCTAATGACTGACGGCGTTACCAGCTTTGCCTTTACCAAGGGATTTGACAATATTGAAAATGGTTTTGTTGAACCCATTAACCGTTTTTTGCATAGTGAAAGCAACCGCCGCAAAGCCGTTCGCGCGTTGAATAACACGCTTGATGCGCCACGTGCCTGTCATTTGAACCCTGATGACAAAACACTTTTATGGGTTGGCTTAAGATGAACACACAAAATGCTATGACCGAACAAAATTTTTTATATTATAACGCCATATACGGTGACGGTCATTTTGAACGCGAAAAGCTGGGAGAACTTTTAAACAAAGGCGGAGCCGCCGGTAAAATCTATCGCGACGTCAACCATCCGAAATTTGTTGCAAAAATTTTTCACGACCGCACCAAGAGCCATACCAACCGCCAAAAATTAGAAGCAATGCTACACAATCGTCCCAACATTCCCCCGATTGAATACGATGGGAAAATGTATGTTCAGATTGCATGGCCGGAAGCCGTATTGGAAGACGACGATGGTTTTTGTGTCGGTTATCTGATGCCGTTGATTAATATGGATGAAGCTGTTTCTTTAGACCATCTGATGCAAAAAGCTGTGCGCAAAAAACTCGGCCTTTCCGAAAGTTACAGCAATCGTTTATATGCGGCATACAATGTGGCTTCAATGGTGGCGGCATTGCACAAATGCGGGCATTACATTGTAGATTTAAAACCGGCAAACGTATCAGTTTACAAAGAAAATATGTTGGTGGCAATGTTTGATTGTGACGGCTTTTCCATCAAAGGTGAAAAAGGCCGTTATCCGGCAGAATTTGTAAGCGAGGAATATATTTATCCCGAAGGTATGCGGCAAAATTGCGAAGATATGGGCGAAGAACAAGATAAATTTGCCTTGGCGGTAATTATTTTCAAATTACTAAACAACGGCATCCACCCTTTTTCCGGCACACCGCGCAAAAACACCGAGATGCTTACCATTCAAACCCGCATAGAACAATATCACTATGCCTATGGCCTGTGGCCAGATTCCTATCAGGCGCCCAACCCATACAGCATCCATCATTTCTTTGATAAAAAAACACTGGAACTGTTTGATCGGGCTTTTTTAAAAGGCCAAAAACGACCGGCAGCTAAAGAATGGCAAGCTCATCTGGAGTACCTTTTTCGCAATTTAAAAACCTGCAAACAAAATCCCGACCACATTTACTTCACATCCAAAGGCTGTGGTTTATGTGCCATAGAAGAAAAATTTAAACAAAACATGGCCGCCGTCAAAGAAGAAAAAGCCATGCCGGTTAAAATCCGTGGACTTGAAATCTCCGAACTTTCTACCGAAAAAAATGAACAGTTAAAACTGGAAAGACGTTTAAAATTCGTCAAACTTAATAAAGTTACATTAGCCGGCATAGTTTTTTATTTGTTTTTTTTCGGAAGCTTATCCTTTATTTTAAAACCGTTTCATAAACTTTTATCTTCCGGCGGATACGCTATACAACTGATTGTATGCGCCCTTGTCATCAAAGCTTTATATACGGCAGGAACATATTTGCAAAACAAATTACCCCTTTTGCAAAATCAAGCTTTGTTTAATATGCTCAAAATTTATGCTTTAATTAATATCATCGTTGCTTTTATTATCTTAAATAATTTAACACTTTCCTCTTATTAAAATTGACCAACAAATTTTTTAACATTTTTTTACTCTAAAAAGCGCACAAACACGCTTTAGTATCCTCAAAGAAACTATCTGTCTTACAAGTGCCTACTTTTCTTTTTATAAAAAAGAGCATAAATAGATTTAAGTAAAATTTTTTTAAGGAAAAAGCATTGAAAAACCTAAATCCAATTCTTTTATCAGGTAAAGAAGTTCTGCCTCTGATTGAAGGCGGCAAAGGCATCAACGGCAGTAACGGTTACAGCTCGGGCGCTTGGGCTAAAGAAAACTGCGTCGGAACTTTTTCGGCTGTCAGTCCCGATGTTGTTGACAACAAAGGCAACGTGATTATTGAAACATTTAAGAAAAAAATCCGTGCTGAACGCCACGAAGAAATGGTGCAATACGCCATTCAAGGTGGTATAGATCAGGCAAAAATTGCCCATGAAGTTTCTGGTGGAAATGGACGTATCCACATGAACATGCTTTGGGAAATGGCCGATTCCGAACGTATAATCGCTGCAATTTTGGAAAGAAGCAAAGGGCTCATTCATGGTGTAACTTGCGGTGCCGGTCTGCCTTATCATTTAGGCGAACTTGCTTCAAAATTCAAAGTTTATTATTACCCGATTGTTTCTTCGGCTCGCGCGTTTCAGGTTTTATGGAAACGGGCTTATTCTAAATGTTCGGAATATTTAGGCGGTGTGGTTTATGAAGATCCATGGTTGGCCGGTGGTCATAACGGTCTATCCAATGCCGAAAATCCTATGCTCCCGCAAGCGCCCTACAACCGTTTGGTTGAGTTACGCAAACTTTTGCGCGAGCTGGGACTTGAAAAAACACCAATCATTATTGCCGGAGGTGTCTGGAAATTAAGCGACTGGCAAGATTATATTGATAATCCCGAATTAGGCGACGTTGCATTCCAGTTCGGCACCCGTCCGATGATAACCAAAGAAAGCCCGATAAGCGATGCATGGAAAAATGTAATGATGCATGTCAAAAAAGGCGATGTAATTTTACAAAAATTCAGCCCAACCGGCTTTTTCTCATCAGCCATAAAAAACACCTTTTTAGAAAAACTGATTGAACGTAAAAAAGGTGAAATCTCTTTCAAAAACGAACCGGATGCCGAATATTCACACGCATTACAAATGAACGCACACCGTATGGTTTATATCAAGCCGGAAGATGCTGATAAAGCGCAAAATCAAATTAACGCCGGTTTAAGCGTCATTCAAGAAACCCCTGATCAAACAGTTGTATTTATGAGCGAAGAAGACTGGAAAAAGATGAAACAAGACCGCGCTGAATGTGTCGGTTGCTTATCACAATGTCAGTTTTCAACATGGTCACGCGCAAACGGCACCACCGGCAAACTGCCGGATCCGCGTACCTATTGTATTCATAAGACCCTTTATGAAGTCGGCCATGGCGGCAGCGTTAAAGACCACTTGTTGTTTGCCGGTCATCAGGTTTATCGTTTTGCCACTGACCCATTGTACCGCAACGGTATTCCGACGGTAAAAGAATTGATTGAAAAAATCAAAGTCGGTGAATAAATAAACCAAAACTAAAGCCCCCGCCCTTAACAGAGCGGGGGCTTTCATTGCCAACACTTTCAAAATAGAAATTATACGCTTTTCAAAAGCGAATTACCGTTAAAATAATTAATCCCCATAGCAGTTTTCACTTCCTGCAAAGTTTGTTCAGCAACCGCACGAGCTTTGATGCTGCCTTTCTCAAGCATGGCAAAAACCTCACCCAAATCTTTGGCAAATTCTTCTCGTCTTTCGCGAATAGGTTTCAACTCATTTTGCAAAATTTCATTCAAAAATTTCTTAACCGTACCGTCACCCAAACCACCGCGCCGATAATGGGCTTTAAGTTCTTCCAAATTTTGGTATGCCGGCAGAAAAGCGGCAAAATGTTCATCTTTGCAAAATGCGTCCAAATAAATAAACACCGGATTATTTTCCGTATGTCCCGGATCTTCAATCCGTAAGTGCGTTTGATCAGTAAACATGCTCTGCACTTTTTTCTTAATTTCATTTGCCGTATCAGCCAAATAAATGCAATTACCCAAAGATTTGCTCATTTTCGCTGCGCCATCCAACCCCGGCAGCCGCGCACATTGGTGGTTTTCCGGCAATACAGCCATTGGCTCAACCAAGATTTTCCTATATTGGCCGTTAAACGAGCGCACGATTTCTCTGGTCTGCTCAATCATCGGCAACTGATCTTCGCCGACCGGCACCAGATTAGCCTTAAATGCCGTAATATCTGCCGCTTGACTGATGGGATATGTGAAAAATCCAACCGGAATGCTTTGCTTAAACCCGCGTAACTGAATTTCATTTTTAACAGTCGGATTGCGTTGCAAACGTGAAACCGTCACCAAATTCATATAATAAAATGACAATTCGCACAGTTCTGGAATTTGCGATTGAATAAGAAATGTTGATTTCTCGGGTTCCAACCCACACGCCAAATAATCCAACGCCACTTCGGAAATATTATCACGCACCTTGGTAATATTGCCGGCATTGTCCGTTAACGCCTGCGCATCTGCAATCATAACATATACTTTATATTTCCCGCTGTTTTGCATTTCTACCCGACGTTTTAAAGAACCGGCATAATGCCCCAAATGCAGTCTGCCTGTCGGACGATCGCCCGTTAAAATCACATCCATTTTACACTCCAGATTATAGAAACTCTAAAAAAGAAAAATATCATAGGTACTTGGATTGTCAATAAAAATAAAATTTTACACCGTATGGGAAAAAATTTGTTTTACCGCTGATTTGTATTCGGATTACGAGAAATATGCTGCGCACTATGAATATCTTGCGCATTATTTTGCGGATTTTGTCGTTTGATGGCAATAACAACGTCCAACAAGTGAGCGATACTGTCTTTCAAACGCTGATTTAATTTCTTTTTATTTGCCTCGTTTTGTCTTTCTTTTGATTCTCGTTTTACTTTTTCGGCATTTTCATGCGTCTCTTCCGCTTTAATCAGCGCCGTTTTTATCCGCATTTTCTTTATACCGCCCGCAAAATCATGTCCTCGCATCCCAAAGCTTTTTCCTTCTTCCGTCTCTCCGCCGTCGTAGACGTCCCGCTTTTGCTCTTGTTTTTGCTTTTGCTCTCGTTCCTGCTCCCGTTTTCTTTCTTCTTCTCTATATACCGAACCGACCTCTTTGAACATGTCGTATACTTTCAAACCGCCGTATTTATCAACTTGCTCAAAGCACATCCGACGCCGTTGGTCCATCTCATTGTTGTAAGGCAGATAATCTTCCCGATATAATTCCCGAAAGTTCTGCCACTTCACATCGTCTTTCGGTATCTCAAAAAACGTCCCGTCTTCAAACACCATCATCGTCATTAAATGCGGGTTTTGTTCTTTGGTTATCATCGTCTCAAAGCCGTCTTCTTCTTTCTCCGCCGGTTTCATCGCCGTCTCTAATCCATATTCCCGCGTCATCTTCTGACCTTCGGCTTGCACAAACACTTCCACAAACGCAAACTTTCCGCTTACCCGATTGTTGAATTTCATCCCGCTGAAACGCAACGCCGCCTCAAAACTTGTCGTCCCATAAGTCAACATTCTCCCTTCGTCCTGATTAAAACGATTGTTCTGATGCGCCTCTTTCCCATAACTCCGTGCCGAAAACACAAACCTCTCTTCACCAAACTTGGTCTTTAACCGACGCAGATAATCATCGCTGATGCGGTTCTCAAAAGCTTTTTGGATCATCTCTTCCCGAAATTCATCCCCATAGCGCCCCATAATCGCTTTCACCGTGTCCGGATGCGGATGCTTATAACCCGTAAATTCCGTCTGATAATTATGCTCATAATCCAATAAATCCGCCTCTTCCGTTAACCCTCGCGGGTTCGGATAACTCATCGGATACACACTCTCCGATTGGATTAAATTATCCAAAAGTTCCATAACATCTTTTTTTATTGTTTTTGGGTCAAGATACGGGGTGCGAATGCCGGTGGGAGAAACCACAATCGTGGACGGATCCGCCGCCTCCGGTGAATCTATGCTCACCGCACGATATCCTTTGGCTCTCAGCTCCGCTATCAATTTCTCCGGATGACGCAGCCGTCGCTCACACGCTTTGTCCGGATGACTCTTGTAATATGTATAATCTTCTTTGTCCACCAACCCCAAATACACCATCTTCGGTTCGCTCATCGCTCCCCAGTCCAACATCTGCATGAAATATTCAACATCATCTGGAAAAATTTCGTGTTCATTATTTAATGGCGTATTTTGAGTCATTTTATAATTACTCCTTATATATTTTTACATTATAAAGAATATTGACTGTAAAAGCAATATCTGATAGATTGTGTGTATATAAAAACAATAACGGAGTTTAGGCGATGGACAAAGAGAAAGCGATAGCAAAGGCGGAGGCGTTTAAGGATGATTGGGAGATAGACCCGAAGAGAAGAAAAGGCCTGCACAAACCGACGGGGTTTGAGATATATATGGGATCAATATGGCGAGATGAAAACGGCATGCATTATGACGCGGTATTGGGATATAAAAAGGGAAATTACCCTGCCCGACAGGGGACGATAGAAGAGATGAACGAGTTGCAACGTCAATTCGGCATATTGTATGAAGCCGGATATATGCCCGGTATGACTAAAGAAGAAAGAGAAGAAGAAAGCCGTAGGATACATGAAGCTGCGGAAAAATCCCGCAAAGAGTTTCAAGCGCGAGTAGCGGCAGAAGAAGAATGGCAACGCACGCATCCGGAAGAATTTCAAAAACAGATAGAAGAAAACCTAAAAGCCGCCCGTAAGCGCAAAGCACAATGGTACATAGACCACGATTTGCCCGTGCCAGATAAGTTCAAAGACCTTGGCCGTTAAACTGCGGGGAGTATGCGACATGGATGAAAAAGAAGCTCAAAGAGAGGCGGAAGCGTTTAAAGATGATTGGGAGATTGATCCGAAAGAGCAGCACGGATTGCATAAACCGACAGGATTTGAGATAGACATGGGATCTGTATGGTATGATGACGAAGATAAAATGCATTACGATGCGGTAGTATGGTACAATAAAGGAAAATATCCCGATCGTCAGGGGACGATAGAAGAGATGAACGAGTTGCAACGTCAATTCGGCATATTGTATGAAGCCGGATATATGCCCGGTATGACTAAAGAAGAAAGAGAAGAAGAAAGCCGTAGGATACATGAAGCTGCGGAAAAATCCCGCAAAGAGTTTCAAGCGCGAGTAGCGGCAGAAGAAGAATGGCAACGCACGCATCCGGAAGAATTTCAAAAACAGATAGAAGAAAACCTAAAAGCCGCCCGTAAGCGCAAAGCACAATGGTACATAGACCACGATTTGCCCGTGCCAGATAAGTTCAAAGACCTTGGCCGTTAAACTGCGGGGAGTATGCGACATGGATGAAAAAGAAGCTCAAAGAGAGGCGGAAGCGTTTAAAGATGATTGGGAGATTGATCCGAAAGAGCAGCACGGATTGCATAAACCGACAGGATTTGAGATAGACATGGGATCTGTATGGTATGATGACGAAGATAAAATGCATTACGATGCGGTAGTATGGTACAATAAAGGAAAATATCCCGATCGTCAGGGGACGATAGAAGAGATGAACGAGTTGCAACGTCAGTTTGGCATATTGTATGAAGCCGGATATATGCCCGGTATGACAGATGAAGAAGTAGAAGAAGAAAGCCGTAGGATACATGAAGATGCGGAAAAATCGCGTAAAGAGTTTCAAGCGCGCGTAGCAGCGGAAAAAGAATGGCAACGCACACATCCGGAAGAATTTCAAAAACAGATAGAAGAAAACCTAAAAGCCGCCCGCAAGCGCAAAGCACAATGGTACATAGACCACGATTTACCCGTGCCGGACAAGTTCAAAGACCTTGGTCGTTAAACTGCGGGGAGTATGCGACATGGACAAAGAGAAAGCGCTTCATTATCACTTGATGGGCGTTATTCTTTTTATGGCTTATTTCTGTGTGCCAAATTTTCCTTTTTTCGCATCATATGATAAAGAACAAAAATAGCAAAAACCCCGCTCAAAGCTCTCTTCAAGCGGGGTTATAATAATCTCAAGAAATACTATTTTTCTTTAGCTTTGCTTTTCGGCGTTTTCGCAGCCGGCATCGTTTCATCAACTTCTGCCGTTACTACTACTTTCTTGCCGGTCAAACGTTCCACCATGGTTTCAACCAACACATACAGTAGCGGAATAATAACCAAGCCGCCAAATGTACCGATTAACATACCATAGAACACCGGAACACCGATTGCCACACGGCTTCCTGCACCGGCACCGCTGGCAATAATCAGCGGAAACACGCCCAAAATAAACGTAAACGCCGTCATCAACACGGCACGAAATCTTTCGCGCGTGCCGGTAACAGCCGCTTTTTGGATACTTACGCCTTTTTCGCGCTCATCTTTAGCAAACTCCACAATCAAAATGGCGTTTTTACTTGCCAAACCAACCAGCAGCACCAAACCCAATTGAGCATAAATACTCAAAGGCATACCGGTAATCAACAGACCCAAGAATGCACCCAGCACCGCCACCGTGACCGATGTCAACACCGATACAGGCAACATCCAACTTTCATATTGGGCAACCAAGAACAAATAACCAAACACCACAGCAAGCGCAATCAACATACCGACCTGCCCGCTGTTTTGCCGCTCTTGCAAGCTCATGCCCGACCACTCATAGCTGTAACCTTCCGGCAAAGCTTCTTCTGCCAGTTTTTCCAGAGCCGCCATCGCCTGACCGCTACTGACCGAAGAGTTAGCCATTGCCGTAATCGTCGCACTCGGATATTGGTTATAACGGTCAATACTGCGTGGCGCCTGAATAATCTTAACCGACACCAAACTACCCAGCGGCACCATATTTCCGGTCGTGCTTTGGACATACAACTTGCTGATGCTGTCAATATCTTTACGATACGGCCAGTCGGCTTGAATCATCACCTTGTTAACCTGCGTACCGATATTGATATCGTTAACATAGCCCGAACCAAGGTAATTTTGCAAAACCGAATAAATATTGCTTATTGGCACATTCATTACCTCGGCTTTTTCTTTGTTGATTTCAATATAAGCGTGCGGCGTTTCGGCCGTGTAGGTTGAAAACGCATACGAAATCTCCGGCAATTGTTGCGCCTTGCTCAAGAAACTGCGCAAGACCGATTCCAAATGTTTCGGGTCGGTATCGTCCAACGCCTGCAAACGGAAATCCATACCGCCGGTTGTACCCAACCCCGGAATGGCCGGAAATTCAAACAAGTTGATTTCCGCATCCGGAATTTGTGAAAATTGTGCTTTCAGACGGTTCAAAATATTAGTTGAATATTCCGAATCTTCCTTACGCTCGCCCCACGGTTTCAAGCTGATAACCGACATCGCCACGCTTTCGCCTTGTCCGGAAAGCATACTAAAGCCCATAATCGTCATCACCGACTGCACGCTTTTTTCAGCTTTAATCATCGGCAAAATCTCATCTACGACCTTCTCAACACGCGGCTGTGTCGCACCTTCCGGCAATTGAATATTTGCCAAAATAACACCTTGGTCTTCAGCTGGAATAAAGGTTGTATTACTTAACTTCAGGAATATGCCGTTAAAAAACACCAACAACCCCAAAAACAGCGCAATCACACTCACTTTGCGGGCAAAATAAGCTACCACTGCCAAATATTTGTTGCGCGTTCTTGAAAGCAATTTGTTAAACCACGCCAAAGGACCATGCGTTACCGGTTTTAAAGGTTTCAACATCGTCGCGCACAAAGCCGGCGACAACGTCAGAGCGTTAATACCCGAGAACAACACCGCAAATGAAATAGACACGGCAAATTGCTGATAAATTTTACCAGTAATACCGCCCAAAAACGCAATCGGCACGAAAATAGCCATCAACACCAACGTTGTCGCGATAACCGCGCTTGACACCTGCTCCATGGCTTTAATGGCAGCTTCTTTCGGGGTTAATTTTTCCTCTTCCATCAACGTCAAAACGCGTTCCACCACCACAATGGCGTCATCCACCACCAAGCCGATAGCCAGCACCAAACCGAACAATGTCAGAATGTTTAAGCTAAAGCCCAATGCATACATCACCGCAAATGCTGCCAGCAAAGACACCGGAATGGCAATTGACGGAATAAGGGTTGAGCGCCAGTCTTGCAAAAAGACATAACATACGCCGATAACCAGCGCAAAAGTAAGCACCAGCGTAAATACCACTTCCTCAACCGAGGCCACGATATATTCGGTTGCATCATAAAAAATATCAACCTCAAAATCGTCCGGATAAAAGTGTGACAAACGCTCCAATTCAGCTTTCAACGCCGTCATGGCCTGAATGGCGTTTGCACCCGACAAGGTGTTCAATGAAATTGCCACCGAAGGCGCACCGTCACGCTCGGATTTAACCATATACGTTTCCGTGCCGATTTCAACTTTGGCAATATCTTTTAAGCGAACCAATCCGCCGTCTTGCTCGGTGCGAACGATAATATTTTCAAAATCTTTAGCCTCGTTCAAACGGCCTTGCGTTTGCAAAGAATACATCATCTGCTGACCGCCGTCGCCCGGCATAGCACCGACCGAACCCAGAGACGGTTGATAGTTTTGGCTTTCAATCGCCGACCTTACGGCTGAAATCGGGATATTTAAAGCCGTAATTTTATCGGCATCAAGCCACACGCGCATGCTCAAAGGCGCAGCGTGTACACTCACATCGCCCACGCCGTACACACGGCTTAAGTTGTTTTTAATGTTGTTTTCAACATAGTTGCTCAAAAACTGCGTGTCATGCGTCCCGTTTGGCGAACGAATGTTCAAAAAGCCTAAAATATCCGAAGAACGACGCCGAACACTGATGCCGTACTGTTGCACTTCAGCCGGCAGTTTATTGACAGCTTGTTGCACACGGTTTTGCACCTTAACTTGCGCCATATCCGGATCGGTCCCCACTTCAAAGCTGACCGATAAACTGTAATCGCCCGAGTTGGAAGATGTTGACTCCATATAAAGCATGTCTTCCACGCCGTTAACTTCTTGCTCAATCGGAATACCGATCGTGCTGGCCACCACGTCCGCACTGGCACCCGTATAGTTTGCCGAAACGTGAACCTGTGGCGGCGTAATTTGCGGATAAAGTGAAATCGGCAACGAAAACAGAGAAATAACGCCCGCAAGCGCCATCACGATGGCAATCACCATCGCGAAACGCGGACGCTCAATAAAAATTTTTGAAAACATATTACGTCAATCCCCTTTACTCAGCCGGTTGAATCAAAGCGGCTCTGACCTTTGTACCGTCCTGAACCTTTTGCAAACCTTGGATAATCACTTGATCGCCGGCTTTCAAACCACTTTTGACAATCTGGTTAGAACCGATAACATCACCCAATACCAAACGGCGTTCTTCCACCACCTCGTCACCGTTAACGACAAACGTGTAAAAACCGTGTTCATCTTGCGCCAAAGAAGCTTGCGGGATCACCACATTGGTGTCCGGTTTGCCTTTAAACAAAGCAATTTGCACATAGTTACCGGGGAGCAACTTTTCATCAATATTGGCAAAATCCGCATAAATTGAAACTGTTGCCGTATCGGTACTTACCTCGTTATCGGCAAAACGCGAACTGAAATCTTCAATCATGTCTTTGCCGTCCGGCAACGTAATTTTTGCTTTCATATCCACATCAGAATCTATTTCATATTGTTCTTTTAAGTTCAAAAACTCACGGTCGGTTAAAGAAAACGTCACACGCACCGGACTGACTTGCACAATTCTTGCCAAAACCTGCGAAGATGTCGTCACATAGTTTCCTTTGGTAACCAATGCTTTGCCGATATATCCGCTGATTGGCGCCGTCACTTCGGTATAGCCCAAATCAATTTTAGCCAGTTCCAGATTTGCTTCTGCCTGTTTAACTGCGGCTTTTCCTTGCAAATAAGCACTTTCGGCTGCATCAAAAGCGGCTTTGGAAGCAATGTTTTGTTTACTCAAAGTCAACTGGCGGTTATAATTGCGCTCTGCTTCCGTTAAATTAGCTTTAGCACTGGCAAGTTCTGCCTCTCGCAGATTAACCGTAGACTGATAACGGTCGCGATCAATCACAAACAACACATCGCCGGCTTTAACAAAGCTGCCTTCCTTAAACAACACGTTATCAATCGTTCCGGAGACTTGAGCCTGCAAATTAACGCTGTTGATTGCTTCCACATGAGCAATATGCTCTTTAGCCTGCATTGTATCTTGTGCCTGTACTTCTTGTATCAACACATACGGTTCTTGCTGACCGCCCATATTAGCACCGTAATTCGGGCTCAAGCGTCCTTTCAAATACCAGCCGATACCGACACAAATTAAAAAATATGCCACATTTTTCAAAATAACACTTTTTTTAGGTTTACTTACGCGCATTTTCAGTCCTCTCCTTTTTTCAGGCCGTTATAAATTAAATTAAAACTCTCTTTAACCATTGTTTTTAAATCTGTCCGACAGCGTTTGCTTAAATAAGCATCCAGCGTTCCCGCCCACATATTCATGATAACCGACACCAACATGCCGACATCAATATTTGCGCTTATTTCGTCATTTTTTTGCAAAGTTGTCAACGATTCTTTTAGCCTTTCGCACCAATAGTCTTTATTGCTCGCCACTTGCGGCGCCACCTTGGTAATAATAGCTTCCGACCACTCCATCTGGCAGGTTAAGAAAAACGCAACCTTATAAATGGTCGGCGAGCTCAAAATATAATCGGCATAGTTCAAAAAACTTTTAACAATATCGTCAAAAGTCTCCGCACTTGTTCCTTCCTTATCTATGCAGGTACGCACATATGCCATATACTCATTAATCAAAGCCGCCACCAAATCGGGCTTATTCCTAAAATACCAATAAACCGCGCCTTTGGTCAGATTGATGCGCTTGGCTATTTCATCAAAAGTGGTTTTGGAATATCCTTTTTCATAAAAAGTATCCAACGCTGATTTTAAAATCGCCCTTCTTGTTTCTTCCGCTTCTTCCTTTGTTTTGCGCACTTTTTATCTCCATAACCGAACATACCTATAAGTAGGTATATCAAAAAAAACACAAATGCAAGAACTTTTTTACTAAAAAAAGGTTAAGAAAATGAAACATCTTCAAGAACAGCTCTAAAAACGCCATGTTGCGGATTACATATATAGGCACCAATACAAACATTTTCCCCTGTCAGATAAAACTGCCGCATTTTAATATAATCTGTACCGTTAAGTGAATAAAAAGCAAGATAATCATTTTTGCGGCGAACGATTTTGTACCATAATTTTTCCGGCATTTCAGGCAACATAACCGATGCCCAATCCGAATTGCCTGCCGCTGTCAAACAATGCCCGATTTCCAAATTCTGTACATCTTGACACATCATTGCCGCCTTAAACCAAAGGTCATCGGCGTTCCTGACCATCACGCCGCATTGCTTAAAACCGGAAATATCACCAAAAGACCAACAAGCAACCATCACAAAATCTGCATCAGTTGTTTTGTAGAAAAAATGTCCATCATCTTTTTTAAATCCGTGACCGTTGCTTTGCCAAAAATCTGTTTCCGATTTGGCCGTAACAACCATTTTATCCCCGTTGAAAATAACATTCTCCGGTTCATTATACCAATCAAAACCTTTTAAATCTTCCAATTTCATCAAAATGCCCTGACAGCCGTATCGGTCACATCTTTAAGTGCTATTTCAAGCTTTTTATCCGGTATTTTCGGCGCAACGATTTTTAATTCAATAATTTCATCGCCTTGACCATTCTTGTTTTTAATCCCTTTACCTTTCAAGCGCAGTTTTTCACCGCTTGAAGCATATGGCGGAATTGTTACTTTAACTTTGCCGCTGATTGTCGGCACCGTGATTTTTGCACCCAATACCGCCTCTTTAATGCTAATCGGAAGCTCCAAAAGCACATTTAAGCCTTCCGTCTTAAAATACGGATGCGGACGAACATTAATCGTAATCAAGACATCGCCGTTTTCACCACCGTTCGGGCTGGCGGCACCCAAACCTTTTAACCTTAAAGTCTGCCCGTTTTCCGTGCCGGCCGGAATTTTAACATTAATATTTTTACCGTTCAAACTGATGGCTTTTTCCGCTCCTTGCGCCGCATCCAAAAAATCAACACTCATGGTATAAGCCAAATCCTGCCCTTTTTGCGGACCGCTGTAACGATAGTTACGTCTTCCGCCGCCGGTAAATTGCGACATAATATCATCGCCGAACAAAGAAGAAAAATCAAAACCGCCATCGCCACCGAACGGATTGCCGCCGCGTGTTGAATATGTCCGGTAACTTCCGCCAAAACCGTTTCCGAACGGATTACCGCCATAGCTTCCACCGCCAAAACCCGCTCCGAAACCGGTCGGCTTACCCTCGGCATCAATTTCGTTGTTGTCATATTTTTGGCGTTTCTCTTTATTGCCCAAAATGTCATACGCTGCGGAAACTTCTTTAAATTTCTCCGCCGCACTTTTGTCATCTTTATTCAAATCCGGATGATATTTACGCGCCAATTTCCGATAAGCTGATTTTATTTCCGCTTCGCTTGCCGACTTGCTAACGCCCAAAACATCGTATAAATTTTTATTCATTTTGATAAAGCCTTTAAAAACGTTTCAATTCCTAAAGGTTTATATAGGAAACCTACTCTTCCGTTGCAAGATTGGCGCAGTCAAATGTTGCCCGCCGCAAGTTATTATGGTATAAAATAATTTCCCGCAGATAAGCTTGCCGACCACCCGATGCATCGCAATACATTGCCGCCAACGGCGCCAACTCGTCAATACGGATGTCTTTGTACTCATAAGTTACATAATCCGGTGTCTCGGCCTTAACCGCCACGTTTTGCCGATAACGCTCGGCATCATCGGCATAATAACTGCCCTGCACTTTTGCCGGTTCGGACTGAAACGCACTGCACGCCGACAGCAAGCAGCACACGCCGACTATAATTTTCAATTTGTTCATAAACATATCCTTTCAAAATATATCTTATCGGACGACCCTTAAACAATCCTTAACTTAACTCATCATAAAGCTCTTTTCCGGCGCGCTGTAAAATTTCATAGACGCGGCGATTGGTGCCATTTTTTGATTTTGAGTTGTTTAATTGATCAAGCATCTTCTGCAATCTTTTATTAAAACGTTTGTCCTGGCGGAGTTTTTCAACATCACGCAAAGTTTCCTCATCATTAATTTTATAATCGGCAATTGCTTTAACAGTAGCCAAATATGCTGCCTCTTTTTGTGAAGCATATTGAGCGCAAACCGGTTGGCAAAAAATAAACCCCAAACCAAATATTAAAAAAAACATCATATATTTCATGCGATTCTCCTTGACCTGTTAAAAAGGATGTGATTAAAATTTCCTATAATATAATCTAAACTTTAATTTTAGGAAAGTACTATTTTCATGAAAAAAAAATTATGGGTTCTTTTAGATAGTCGCACCGGTAGCGTCGGACAAGCACGCGGCGTTGTTCAACAACTCAATCCTGAACATTATGATATCACTGAAAAAGTGCTTGATTATACAAAATTTTCAGGGCTACCTAATTTTCTGCGCGGTAAAACCCTTATCGGCTTAACCCCTGCCAGCAAGCAAGCCATCGTTGCACCGTTTCCGGATTTGGTTCTTTCCACAAGCCGTCGCACCGTGCCTGTTGCCCGTTTTATCAAAAAGCAAAATCCAAACACCAAACTTATTCAATTAATGCACCCCGGTCGTACCGGTCTGCGTGAATTTAATTTGGCGATTGTTCCCGAACATGATAAAAACAAAGTTTCATATCCCAACATCAAATATATTGTCGGCGCGCCGCATCGTATTACTGAAAAAGTACTTACCGAAGCACGTGAAACTTGGCAGCCAAAGTTCGCTGACCTGCCCAAACCCTTAACAGCCGTAGTTATCGGCGGCGCCATTAAAAACAAAGAATTTTCTCTTGAAAACGCCGCATCCCTCGGTCATAAAATCAAAGAGATAAAAGAAAAAATCGGCGGTTCAATTTTGATTACCACTTCGCGCCGCACCGGCGCCAAAGCCGAAAAGGTCATTATGGATGCTCTTGCCGGCATACCAGCTTATACTTTTTTGTGGGGTGATAAAAAAGAAAACCCTTATATGGGATATTTAGCCTGTGCGGACAATATTATCGTCACCGGCGATTCCGTTTCCATGTGTTGCGAAGCCTGCGGCACAGGCAAACCGGTCTTTGTCTTTACCGGACGCCATTGGCTCACCCGCAAACATATTCGTTTCATTGCCTCGCTTTATAAAAACGGTTATGCTGCTGCGCTTAAAACACATAATCTTAATTTCAAACCCAAAAGAAAATTAAACGCCGCCGTTGATGCCGCCGCCATGATTGATGCGCTCTAAACCAACGTCAAATACGCTCAAAATTAATCCGCGGATCCACAAGCGAATAGGTAATGTCGCTGATAAGCTTTAAGACCAAACCGATTAAAGCAAAAATGTATAACGTGCCGAAAACAACCGGATAATCGCGCGTCATGATAGCTTCATACCCCAAAAGCCCCAAACCGTTTAAGGAAAATATGACCTCTATCAAAAGCGAACCGGTAAACAACATTTTAATCAAAAGCGATGGAAATCCGGCAATAACAATCAGCATCGCATTGCGAAAGACATGCTTGTAAAGGATTTGTTTTTCACTTAATCCCTTGGCGCGTGCCGTTAAAACATATTGTTTGCCAATCTCATCTAAAAAAGAATTTTTGGTCAACATAGTCAGCGAGGCAAACCCGCCGATAACAATAGACAACACCGGCAAAGCAATATGCCAAAAATAATCTCCGATTTTTGCCATGAAAGAAAGTTCATCCCAATTATCCGAGGTCAACCCGCGCAACGGAAACCATTGCAAATAAACCCCGCCGGCGAAAAACACGATTAAAAAAACCGCAAACAAAAACACCGGAATGGCAGAACCGACAATCACCGCTAAAGACGTATACACATCAAACCGGCTGCCGTCGCACAAGGCTTTTTTAATCCCGAGCGGAATGGATATAAGATAAATAATCAGCGTTGACCAAAGCCCCAGAGAAACCGAAACCGGCATTCGCTCCCAAATCAATTCACCCACGCTTTTATCACGATAATAACTGCGCCCAAAATCAAACACGGCATATTCTTTTATCATCTTACCAAAACGCTCCGGCCACGGCTTGTCAAACCCGAATTGTTTTTCCAATGCCTTGACCAAATCATCGGGAACACCTTGCGCTCCTTGATACTTTTGCATACCGGAAGATTGTTGCATCGGCGCGGTGGCCGTAAACTGTGCCTTACTGTCAACATTCATTCCCTGATATTTTGCCAACATATATTCCACCGGTCCACCGGGCGCCAGCTGGATGATTCCGAAATTAACGGTTAAAATACCCAAAAGTGTTAATGGTATCAATAAAAGTCTTTTAATAATATAATTTCTCATGGTTTTTCCTCCAGCCACCATGTAAAAGGTTGGAAACCGGCTTCTACAGTGCTTTGAGGCATCCCGAACTTATTGACATATCCAACCCTGTTGTATGGCGAATACCACTGAAAAATAAGATAATATTCGTGCAGCAAAACCCTATCCAACGCTTTAACAGAAGCTTCAAAATCTTCCCGATTTTGCGCTTGTACAACGTCGTTGATTAAAGCATCAACCACCGGATTTTTAATGCCCATCACATTATAACTTCCGGTAACATCCGCCGCGCGGCTGCCGAACATTTCTTTCAACTCATTGCCGGGCATAGCGCTCATACCGTAAGACATGATAGCCACATCAAAATCAAAATTATCCATCCGGTTTTTAAAAATATTGATTTCCAAATTACGGAACGTTGCCTCAACCCCGATTTTTTTCAAATTGGCAATAAACGGTAACATCACGCGGGTAAAACTTGATCCGTTGGCCGAATTGCTTAAAATTTCAAATTTTAACGGCTCTCCGGTTTTGAGATTTGTCATTTTGCCGTCTACAAAATCATATCCGGATTCGTTTAACAATCGTACCGCTTGTTTTAAATTTTGTCGCACTTTTGCAGGCGTTGAATTATCCGGAAGTCTAAATTCTTCCGTAAATACCGTCTCATCAATTTGTCCGCGGTATTTCTCCAAAATTTCCAATTCTCTGCCCTCCGGAAGCCCCGTTGCTTCCATGCCGCTGTTGGTAAAATAGCTGTATAGGCGCTGATACTGTCCATAAAATAATTTTTCGTTTGCCCATTCAAAATTAAAAGCCAAATCTATGGCACGGCGCACCCGCTTATCTTGAAATTTTGGTAGCCGCAAATTAAAAGCAAAATGTTGCAATATCGCCGGATTATGGTGCTCAAATGCATGCTTGACTATTTTACCGCTCTGCACCGGTTCGTTATCATAACCCGTTGCCCAAATTTTAGCGATATACTCTTCCCGCACATCAATATTACCGGCAAACAACGCTTGCAAGGTAATCGTCGTATCTTGATAATAATCCAGCCTAATCTCGTCAAAATTATAAAATCCGCGCCGCGTTGGCAAATTATTGCCCCAATAATCACGCCGGCGTTTTAAAGTAATATATTTTCCCGCTTCAAAATCACTGATTTCATACGGCCCGCCGCCCAATGGAACCTGCAACGAAGGTCTTGAAAAATCCCGATTTTCCCAATCTTTTTTGGGAAAAATTTTAAGCTGCGACAAAATAAGCGGCAATTCTTTATTATTACTCCCTTTTTTAAAAACAAACCGCACATGCCGTTCTCCGATTTTTTCCACCCGCTCAACATCGCCGTAATAAACCCGATAAATCGGCGCCCCTTGCTCGGTCAACGCCTTAAAACTAAAAATCACATCATCGGCGGTAACCGGCATTCCATCGGCAAACTTTGCCCGTTCATCTAAAATAAACCCAACATAAGAGTAATCTTCCGGCAATTCAAATTCTTTTGCCAACAACGGATAAGCCACCGACATATCATCAACCGGCGAATACCCCAAACTGTCCCAGATCAAGTCCGCGGCAATTCCCGATGCCGAACCTTTAAAAATAAACGGATTAAAATTATCAAAACTGCCGTATTCGGGCATTACCAGCCGTCCGCCTTGCGGCGCCTCGGGATTAACATATTCAAAATGCGTAAAATTATCCGGATATTTGGCATCACCGTATAAAGCCAAACGTGTCAAAGCCGCATTTGCCGCACTGCCGCACAACATTATGCCCATCAGCATAAAAATAAATAGCTTATTTTTTATAATTTTCTTCATTCATCCATCCGCCGAACGGATAAGCAAAATCATTATTTTGCGGATTTTCTGTCCGCACCGATGGCTTGCCTTCATCAGAAGATACCGACATATAACTGTTTTCCGGAACTCCAGCGGAATTCTTATTTTCATTGATAAAAGGAACATCATATACTTTTCCGGATTGTACCGCTTCGGCATTGTTTTCCGACATCTTAATTTTTGTTTCCGTAAACAAGCGGCCTTCATAATGCGCGGCTTGCGATTCGTCCTGAATATCTTCATCTTCGGCAACATAATTTTGCGTATAATTTTTATGCGTTTCTTCAGGAGAATTCAGGCTTTTCTGCAACGCCGTAAAAAACGCCTCATCACTCTGCTGTTCAGTTTCCGATATTTCATCTTCTGATTTTTTCTTTTTCTTAAACGGATTTAAGCGGCTTAAAAACGAAACTTTTTCATCATCGTTTTGCGGCGCTTCCATTGTTAAAATATTAGGCGAAACCTCAAATGTTTTCTCATCCGCATCCGGTTGCGGTGATTGCTCCGGCGCAACGTTTTCCAGAGCATCGGCCGCCGGCGCCAAAATAGAATAAACCTTGCCCATCACACCGGTTTCCACAATCGTGATAAATACGCGGTCGCGATCATGCTTTTCCAACAGTGCGTTCAAATTCTGATAACGGGCGCAAAATTCCAACAGAGTCCCTTTAAACACGCTGTCTTTACGTGCTTTTTCTGCCAAATAAGCACTAAAATCATCATAATTTTTGGCAGCTTCAATCAAGGTCTTGCCGATTGTCCAACGTTCACCGTTTTTCACCCGCGCCCAAAGCTGTTCCAACTGCAAAGAAGAAGCGGCATTACAACGTAACACAATATCAGCCAAAAGCTCATTCATATCGGCGATAAACACATCAAACTTATTGATAACAAAACCATCTTTGATTTCATGTTCGGCATCAAGCATAACCCGCACCACCAAATCCGTATAGTCTTGATTTTTTTTCATCTGATTAAAAAGCTGATTTAAACGCAAATTAAAATTTGAATCTTTAATATAATGGTTAATAAGTCCAAAAATCTGCCACATAGCCCATGCCGGCAACACAACAAGCCCGATATACAAAGCAAGCCGTTCGGCGCTCACAGAGCTCAAATCCGCTCCTGCCAACTGGCCGTGGATATAAAGCAACGCATATGCCGTCCAAGACAGTGAAGAAAAAAGCGTTGCAAAAAACAAAACTCTCAACAATGATTCACTCCGTCATTTGCCTGTTAAACTCGTTTCATAGTATTTAACTTTGCATCATTTTTCAATTAAAATTCTCATACTGTGAAAAGAAAAAATCAACAATATGAAAATTATTTAGTGAAATCTGAAAAAAAAAGTGTTATGAGAACATTAAGTCTTAAACTAATGTACGAGGAAAAAATGACAACCGATTCTACTGAAGTCGTCTTGGATTTTGAAAAGAATATTGTTGAAATTGAAGAAAAAATTAAGCATTTGCAAGAACTTGCCAAAAGCGAAGATGTTGATATCACAAAAGAGACTAAACGCTTACAACACAAGCTCACCAAATCGCTCAACGCCACGTATCATAACCTAACCGCTTGGCAAAAGACGCAAATTGCCCGCCACCCACAGCGGCCGCATTGTTTAGATTATATCAAAGCTCTGATTACCGACTTTGTGCCACTTTGCGGTGACCGTCGTTTTGGCGAAGACGAAGCCATGATTGCAGGCATCGGTAAGTTTGAAGGCGTTTCGGTGGTGGTTATCGGTCAAGAAAAAGGGCATGATTTGGAAACCCGTATGAAACATAATTTCGGCATGGCCAAACCGGAAGGTTACCGTAAGGCTCAACGCTTAATGGATATGGCTTCCCGCTTCAATATGCCGGTTTTAAGTTTTGTGGATACGGCCGGCGCTTACCCCGGCATGGACGCCGAAGAACGCGGCCAAGCCGAAGCCATTGCCGCTTCCATGGAAAAATGTTTTGAAGTAAAGGCTCCGATTATTGCCACTGTCATCGGCGAAGGCGGTTCCGGCGGCGCCATTGCCATTGCCACCGCCAATGTTGTCATGATGCTGGAACATTCCATTTATTCGGTTATTTCACCGGAAGGTTGTGCCTCCATTTTATGGCGTTCGGCCGACAAAACCAAAGAAGCGACGGAAGCCCTAAAGTTAACAGCTCAAGATTTAAAATCTTTCGGTATTATTGATGATATTGTACCAGAACCGCTGGGCGGCGCACATCGTAAACCGGAAGTCGTTTTTGAAAATTTGCGCAAAAGCTTGCGTAAACACATCAACGAATTGGCGCGTTTTAATGGCGAAGAACTCAAAAAACAACGCACCGAAAAGTTTTTAGCCATGAGCCGCAATTTTGAAAAAACAAATTCGGCAAAATAAACCCCATTAAAAAAACCTGCCTAACAGCAGGTTTTTTTTAAGTTAATTAAGCGCTTTTACTGTCCGGCTTTCGCACCAAAATCGGTTCGGCATCTTCCGTAATGGCTTTTTCATTGATGATGATTTCCGTAACATCTTTCATATCCGGAATTTCATACATCAAATTCAGCAAAATCCCTTCCATAATCGCCCGCAAACCACGCGCGCCGGTTTTACGTTCAATCGCCTTGCGGGCGATAGCGCGTAAAGCATCATCGGTAACCGTCAGTTTAACATTTTCCATATCAAACAATGTCACATATTGTTTGAGTAAGGCGTTTTTCGGCTCGGTCAAAACCTTCATCAATGCGTCTTCATCCAAATCATTTAAGGTGGCAATAATCGGCAAACGCCCGATAAACTCCGGAATAAGCCCGTATTTAAGCAAATCTTCCGGCTGTACATCCTTGATGATTTCACCGATTCCTTTGTCTTCCGGTGCTTCAACTTTAGCTCCGAAACCAATGGATGTATCTTTGCCACGACCGGCAACGATTTTTTCCAAACCGGCAAAAGCACCGCCGCAAATAAACAAAATATTGGTGGTATCAACGTGCAAAAATTCCTGTTGCGGATGCTTGCGCCCGCCTTGCGGCGGCACATTGGCAATTGTTCCTTCAATAATTTTCAGCAACGCTTGCTGCACACCCTCGCCGGACACATCGCGCGTGATGGACGGACCGTCGGTTTTACGCGTAATCTTATCAATTTCATCAATATACACAATGCCGCGTTGAGCTTTTTCAATGTCATAGTTCGCCGCCTGCACCAGTTTTAAGATGATGTTTTCCACATCTTCGCCGACATAACCGGCTTCAGTCAAAGTCGTTGCATCGGCAATGGCAAACGGCACGTCCAAGATTTTAGCCAGCGTCTGCGCTAAAAGCGTTTTGCCCGAACCGGTGGAACCTATTAAAATCACATTTGACTTGGCAACATCAACATCTTTATGATCTTTTTGGCAGTTCAAGCGTTTATAATGGTTATAAACCGCCACCGACAAAACTTTCTTGGCATAATCCTGACCGATAACATATTGATCCAAAAATTCCCTGATTTTAGAAGGCGTCGGCAAATTTTCCGACAAGTTTCCGCCTTCGGGTGCATTTTCATCTTTATGCATTTCATCGGAAACGATATTGATGCATACTTCTATACATTCATCGCAAATATAAACGCCGCGACCGGCAATCAGTTTTTTTACTTCATTCTGGCTTTTACCGCAGAACGAGCAATGCAGTGTTTTATCTTCTTCTTTTTTATCGCTCATCTCAACTCCTATTTGGCAATTTCCTGCCGATTAGCTACAATCTCGTCAATCAAACCGAAATCTTTGGCTTCTTGCGGCGTCATAAAATTATCGCGATCCATCGCTTTTTCAATCACCTCAAGCGGCTGACCGGTGTTTTCGGCATAAATCTGGTTCAAACGTTTACGTAAATCCAAAATCAGCTTGGCCTGAATTTCAATATCCGCCGCTTGTCCTTTGGCACCGCCCGAAGGCTGATGAATCATAATCTGCGAATTCGGCAACGAAAATCTTTTGCCCTTGGTGCCGCCGGCCAACAAAAACGAACCCATGGAACAAGCCTGCCCGATGCAAAGTGTGGAAACATCGCAGCTGATATAACGCATAGTATCATACATCGCCATACCGGAGGTTACCACCCCGCCCGGTGAATTAATGTATAGATAAATATCTTTTTTCGGATTTTCCGATTCCAAAAACAACAACTGGGCGCAAACAAGCGAAGAGACCTCGTCGTTAACCTCGCCTGTCAAAAAAACAATTCGTTCTTTCAATAGTCTTGAAAAAATATCAAATGAGCGCTCACCGCGGGAAGTTTGTTCTATTACCATCGGCACAAGCGTATTATCATAAACTTCTATGGCACTTTTTGTCATAATTTACCTCAAAAAATTACAAAATCTTAATGATTATAAATTACATTTATTCAATAAAATGTAAACAAAAATCGTAAAAACCTTAAAAAAATATGTGTTTTGCGGGTTTACAGACATTATAAAATTTGTTAAGGTAAATAAAAACAGGAGATTGGTTTTATGTTTGCCCCCAAAAGCTTTGAGAAATTGCCTTCAACGGCTCGGGAAGTTTACCGCAACAAACTGCGTTTGGATGAATTGGCAGTTTTTGATCCGTTTGAAACCGTTAATTTAAATGGATTGCAGGTTTTGCGTCATCCTGAATTTGAAGATTTCTTCAAAGTTCTGAATTCTCTGCGGGTTATGGATGACAACGGCACCTACCGGCCGCGCCAAACGGAAGATTTGAAAAAAGATATTATACGTACGGCCAAGCAAGAAACTTTTTTAGAGCTTCTTTATGATATTAAAGTACCCGAACAAGACACTTATCTTGATATTCTAAAAGAAAAACTGATGATAAATCTTGTTAACCTGGTTTTGGAAAAAGAAATCCCCACTGACCGCGGCTTAAGCGGACCCGAAATTTTACAGGTCAAAGAAACATTCAAACAAATGCTGGCCTCTTCTTAAAAGTCGGTTGTGGCATCAATCTTTATAGATATCCCCGGGTAAACCCGGGGTTTTTTGTATGGATTATAATAAACAACGGCTCCTGTTCAAAAAAACAGGAGCCTTGGCTCATAGAAACACTTTAATTCCTTTAACCAAGCATTATTAGTACTTCTCTGTCTATTTTATATGACACTGTACAACCTGATATCTATTAACGCCCGGTATTTAAAAAATCAGAAATAAGTTGATTTTCTGCATCTTTTTCAGACTGTATTTTTTCCCGGCTTTCTGTCATTCTCTTCTCACGATCTTCTTCCTGCTGCCGGATGTATTCCTGTTCTTTCGGTCTTATTTCGGAAACTGCGGCATTGGCAGCCATCAGGACAATAACATCATAAGGCTCTTCCGGCAAAGGAAAGCTATTGATTTTACTTCCCAAAGAAACCCCTTTGGAAAAATTACTTGTCCCAAAACGTTTTTCCTTATAACCATCAAAGGATATACCCACATTCAACGCATTTATATAACCGGCACTGTCTGGAGTGTATATATCATGCGATCCCCAAGAATCATATTTTCCGTCAAATTCTACAACCGCCTTCTGATGATTGCTTTTATTGACCATCTCCACGGCAACTTTACCATTACCTTTAACGGCCTTTTCCGGATCAAAATCTTTCAAATTAACTTTAATGTTATAACCCCGGCTCTTTTCCAAAGCATCTTTTTGGAGTTTATCCATTTTTCTTTTTGCTTGTTCTTGCTGCTTTCTGGCTTCAATTTTTTGGCGCAATGATTTAAACATTAAAAAATCTCCTCATTGTTATGACAAACTTTCTTTACTTTTGATAATAGTAATATTTGAGTTTTTTGTCAAGTTTTTTTCTATTGTCCTTGTGCCTGACGACGCGCCGTATCAATATATGATTCTTTGTCGCCTTCAGCACCATGATATGCAAGCGAATAGCTTGCCACCAAAAAGCCATAAGGGTTGTTCAGACGATCTGCCGGCTCGGCGAAATTTAAACGTACATACATAATCCGCATGGTTGCCCGCCAATAAGAAACAGCCGGTACCGGATTATTACCGGTAAAATCATAAGTTGTAAACTGCGCTTGCCAAAGCCCGCGCGACAACGGCCGCACCCATGCGATTTCAATATACCGCTGTAGCCCGTTACGCCGAAACATCATAATACTGGCACGAGCATCTGTATTCACAAAGCTTTCATATTCTGTCGGTGTAGAATACCAATACAGCAATGAACCGCGTCCCCAACGTGACACCAGTTCATCAAAATCATTCGTAACCGTATAACGAGCGATTAAATATTCCCGAATATAGTTTTCCGTCACTAAATCACTAACCGGATAACTGACCTCTCGCTTCTGCACTTGTTCAATCTGGCTGAAATACTTATTAATGTTATAAAATTCCGGAGTCACGCGTATCAAAGGCAACATCAAATAAATAGCGCTGGCCAGCATCATGTTAAAACAAATACTCAACCCCGACAAAATCACCAAAAGCCGCGACGTCCACAGATAACGTCGTTCAGGAAAAGCCTCTACGTGTACCTTTTCCGGAAAATTCCCCAACTGATCCGGACTTTCTTTTTCCTTATATTTAAAGAGCGTGCGAAAAATATCAAACATATGCTGATTTTAACCTCAATTTTACATTTATACGTTATTTTATACATCAAAGTTGTATAAAAGCAATTAAATACTATCAATTTTTAAAAAATAGTATAACAATGTTTTTTATAAACACGTGGTTAAGGATATAAAAAATGAAAAAACTTTTCTGTTTTGCGGCAAGCCTGCTGATGTTGGCATCTTGCCATTTAGAAGGCTATAACGCCAATCGCGGCCAACAGCCGGCGCCTGCTTATTATTCCGACTGGGATCGCGCCATTCGTATTGACGTTGATATGCAAAATATGTACCTCAACACCCCACGCAAGATAGAGCGGCCGATTGATATGTACATGGCCATGGCTTTAGCCCTAAAATACAATTACACCCGCCGCATGATAAGCTATGAAGAAAACCTCTTAAAAGCCGGAAATTCCTCATTTGCCCAATTACAGGAAATTTTAAACAATGCCGGCTATATCAACACCAACAATTCCGCGCACTTAAGTCCCGACTTAAAAATTGCTTGGAATATTTTGGATTTATCCACCGTTTATTATCAAACAAGCGACCCCTCATTTAAGGCCAATGTTGCCTTTGAGCAAAGCCGCAAAGTTATCCACAACATCTTGCAGGAAACGCGTCTTTTATATTGGCAAACCCTGACCGCTCAACGTCTGTTGCCTGTCATTAATGACATGACCGAATACATGACCCTTGAAGTAGATGAAATGAATTCAGCCGCCCGCGAATTGGCTGCCAAAAACGAGTCTCCTTCGCGCGAGGCTTTGGTCAAAAAAAGAAAATATATGGAAGCGGTTAAAAATTTGTCTGCTTTGAAACACAATCTGGAGACAGCGCAAAACCGCATGGCAAGTTTAATGGGTTTTCACCCCTCCACGGATTTCAAGCTTGTCGGTGCGCAATACGGCAACTTTGAATTGCCCGAAATCCGCTCCAATTTGAGCCAGTTGGAATGGTTGGCGCTGTCAAATCGTCCTGAACTGCGCGTGCATGATCTGATTTCAAGCGCTGAAGATAAAGAGATCATCATCCGTCAATTTCGTGAGAAAAACCAAAACAAATACCAAAACAATCCGCGTTATAATCGTCAATGGTCAAAACAAGGATGCGAAATCGGCATGAACGTCATTGAAGAAGTCCGCAAAGAAAACGCCGCAACATTAGAATCTTTGCGTCGCCAACGCATGACTTCGTTAATTTTGAATCAGGTTTATGTTTCTTGGGCATTATACATGGCTGCGGTTGAAGATTATCAAATCAACATGGAAATTGCCGCAACGTCTGAAAACATCGCCGAAGATTACACAATTGCCGATGGCGCCAAAAACGAGCAAAGCCAGCTTGAAGCTGCGCGCGCCATTGAAGACGAAGTTAAAGCATTTTCTTCCTACGTAGACGTACAAGAAGCGTTAGGCAATATGTATGCCACCATTGGTTTGGACGCCCTGCCGTATTATATGTTGGGTGAAAAACCGTCAAAAATCGCATTGTATCTGCGTGCCACCATGGAAAAGTGGAACGAAGGCAAATTTTTGCCCGACAATCGTCCGTATCTGATGAACATACCGTCAAAACGGCCGCCGGTTAACCTATCTTCATCAACCGTACTGCCTGATGTGGTGGTTGAAACCGGTCAACCAATACACATCAACGTACCGTTAGACTTATTTGAAAAACTCGGTTGGAAAGGCAAAGTAAAAACACGCGCCGGCTTGATTGATGACAGTCGCTTGCCCAAATGGCTTCATTATGATGAAAACAGTTGGGTTTTCAGTGGCAAAGCCATGCCCAAAGACGGTGGTGTTTATCACATAAAGATATATGGCGTGGACGACAGCGGCAACGTGGCGTATGCCACATTCAAACTGACCGTGCGTGAGGTTTATGTTCCATCGCTGCGTTTGCGCGGTCTGACCGATGGACGCAAGGCGACCGTCCTAAAACGTTGCCATGGCGCCAACTGTAAAGATGCCTACATCAACCCAGATGACTTGGGCAAAGAAGTGGAAAAAGCACCCACTTTCTAACAATATGCACCAATATGAAAGCCTCTGATTGCATTCAGAGGCTTTTGTTTTTTAAAACACATTTTTTATTGTTTATGACAAACAAATTTTTATTTGTTCAATTTTGAGCGCCAAACCGGTTGCATCATCAGTTTCAACATATATACCCATAAGTGTTCCTTTGCCTTTGGCAGGTACCAATCGTTCCGAAGGATATTTCCGACACAATCGCTGAACAGGAGCTTCCGGCTCAAACCCCAAAACCGAATCATAATCGCCGCACATACCCACATCGGTAATATAGGCCGTCCCTTTTGGCAAAAGCTTAAAATCTGCCGTCGGCACATGTGTATGTGTACCCGCAACAACTGAAACCTTGCCGTCCAAATAATACCCGAAAGCCAGCTTTTCAGCCGTTGCCTCGGCATGCACATCTACCAAAATTGCCGCCACGTTTTTGCCCAATATGTATTGTTTTA
Organism: uncultured Alphaproteobacteria bacterium; assembly: GCA_944393205.1. Classification (GTDB taxonomy): domain Bacteria; phylum Pseudomonadota; class Alphaproteobacteria; order RF32; family CAG-239; genus CAAFZY01. The sequence continues at coordinate 60,130 of CALXZI010000001.1, forward strand.
AAAGTTTATCAAGTGCCTGCACCGGACAATCCAACGCTTCCATAAAAACGCGCCCCATCACCTGTGCCACCACCAATTTTTTGCCGTTTGTCAGTTCAATTTCGCAACTGCCGCAGCCAATTGTTCCTTCTGGATAATTAAGAGGACGAATGACTTTTTTGCACTCATCAAGATATGGCACAATCTCACGTTGATCCCAAACATGGTTTCCGGTAGTAATTGCATCAACGCCGGCATTAAAAAAATCGCGGCAAATCCCCGGCGTCAAACCAAAACCGTGTGCAGCATTTTCTGCATTGACAATAACGGCGTCCATCTTATATTTCTCCCTTAACAAAGGCAGATTATTCAAGACAGCTTCCCGTCCGGAGCGGCCGACCACATCGCCGCAATAAACAATCTTCATAATGTTTCCTTTCTTTAAATCCGGATTAAATTTAACGGTCAATACCGTCCAATGCAAGAAAAATTTTTACCATAAGCTGCTTGCAAAAAAGCACATAAACCTGCGGCGGCGCAGCTGCATGAAAAAGGGGAGATTACCTCCCCTTTGTTTTTTATTACCACGGCTCGTCATATTTAAGCGCCGGATCATTCAAACGATTAATATATTCACTGTTTGAACCTCCGCCGGCCGTCGGTCCTGACTTACTGTAACCTTTTCTGAAGTTGTTCAGTTGGTCATAGCGGTCAACATATATATTGCTGGTACCGGAACCATACAAGTCCGTGCGGTCAAAATAGCAGTAAACCGTAGCATAAGCCTCTAAAGTTTGCGCCCGCACCGGAAAGACATTCCAATAAACCTCATCCGGATCAGCGTTTACTTGAAGTTTTGCAAGCAATTTGCTGTAAAAGCTTCCCGGATAAACAAAGCCCATAATAGCCGACCAACCCAAAAAGCCATCGCCGCATTCACCGCCGATACTTTCACCGCATGCACCGGCGACATTTTCGGCCTGCGGTTGCACTTTGCTTCGCAACCATGTGTTCTGTTGAAAATACAACGGCTGTGGCGAATAAGGACGTGTAACATTGTTAGTCGTCACTTGCACTGTCGGCTCTGCCGCATGACCTAAATAATATATTTGGTGTTCTTCGCCGCTTTCATCGCGAAAACTGGTGGTTGTGTATTGCGCACCGGTCACCGTCTGCGCCGCACCTAAAGAAGCCACATCGCCAAGTTTATTGATTTCTGAATGCTCGTCCACCACAAAACGGGTATTACCATCAAGAGTATCACCCACTTTATGAGCGTCACGCGTAATCGGACCGGCTTGAGCCATCATAAAACCAGCCGGTGTAATCGTAATCACGCGGGCATAACCGGGCGGACATTGCGGCGCCGGCACCACGCCCATAAACGGCGACGCCCATTGATTAGCACCGCTCAACGTACCGCTACCGACTTCCTCAACACACGTACCGCTACCTGCGCAACTGGCGCTTGTTACTTCCAAACGTCCGCCGCTTTCAGCAACTTTAATACTATCCAAATCAATACCTGTGTCTAAATAACTGTTGTTTACCACATAAATACCTTTATTGATAAAATCCGGTAAAATATCGCTCAAACGGGCACCGCCGCGTGTAGTAAGTTTGATATCATGCATCACTGAAGTGTATGCCGGATTAACCATATAACGATCATAAAGAGCTTCACCGGTATCATATGGATCCCCTTCCCGCGTATAATCAAGCGAATATACCGGTTGTGCCAAACTGTTATTGTACAAAGCGTTAGAAACCAAACGATTGGCTTCAATATAGCCAAGGCCGCTGTCGGCTGCATAGCCGCTGTCCCCTGATAAAGGTGCTTCCACCTCTATCGCACCGCGGCGGATATAAACGCTGCTACCGGTATCGCTATCTCTGCTGCCTTCATCTTTAGGTTCAAAATCAAGAGCATCCACATACAAAACTGCATCTGAAGTCAGAACACTTCCATCAGACGCTGGAGCGCTTAAAGAAGATACTCTCAAACTTTGGTCATCAACTTCAACCACCGCCTCTGCGTTTGTCGGACGTACTTCCGCAGCATCGCCGTACACTCTGAACAACGGGTTGGAATCAATCGTCAAGCTTCCAGAATTGATAAAGACTTCGCCTTCACCGGCCGTATTGACATACAAGCGGTCTTCAAGCATACCGTTATTATCGTCGCTAGAAGTTTTAACAACCTGAAAAACACCATCAAGAACCGATGTTGTATTGGCAGAGATATTTACCGTATTAACATCAGCACCGGGTGACCCGTCTATTTCCAATGCGCCGTTTTGAATACTAACCTTTTCATCAGCATCCGCTGTATAAATCTCTATCCTATTAGCACCGCGTAGTTGAGAAGTTGTCTCACTTAAAATAAGAGCCGAACTGTCACCGCCGTTTTGGCCATTCGGTCCATATAATTGCGTTGTCGTATTATTAATTAACATAATTTCATTTGTCGTTCCCGGATTAGTTACTGATACTCCCGCTCCGGTCGCGTGCAACCAACGATTATCCCGATTGTCCGAAAAATCCGTACCACCGGCATGCAATTCTTTTGTATTAAATTTTTCCGTATATAGCGTATCGCCCACTTCCAAATTATCCCGAACATAAGTGCTACCCTGAACATTAAGTTTCGGGTTCGTCACCACTTGCGCCGCCCGTCCGCCATCGGCAGTTGTACCAATGACTGTATCACCGGTAATATTGGTATTGGTGCTGGTAATGTTGGTTTGTCCGGTTTTAATATTGGTTGTAGAAGTGGCCCCCTCTCCGGCCGCACGGGCAATTTCCACATTACCATCCATCAAAGCCACCCGATTAGCATCGGCCGTGATATACGATCCGTCCGGACCGGCCTTAAACGAAGTCGTCTCATCGGCGCTGGCGACCGTGGTGCTTCCACTCACATCTAAAGTGTTGCGGATGATGGTGGCATAATCGGTATCAACTTCACCGTCAACATCGGTACCACGTGTTACGGCCAAACCGACACTGCCTTCATTGCCAAAAAGTTCTGCCCGATTCTGGTTGACATACAAGAAATTATCATCTTCCAAGCCAAAAACCATTTCCGGTGTATCCACATTGCCGCCGACATAAAAAGCATCGCTCAAAGCCGAAAGTGAGCCCGCCAACCATGCTGAACCGCTGTAACCATTCTCATTGGTCAACACCAAATCTTCTTCATGGTTTTCCCAGTCCGTGCTACCAAGAATAAGCTGATCAACACCCAAAATCTTGTGCATCTCGTCCGCACCGGCAACACCACCCATATAAAGATCTGTCACCATTGTATTACGCCATAGTTGGTCAGTAGATTCAACTTCCGTACGTTGCAAATATTTTTCGTTTTCCAATGCTCCGGATGTTGCCGAGTTAATGGCGTCTGACGAAGCCACCACAATAGAACCTTTTGTACCGGTAAGTCCCAATGAGTTTAACTCACCATTATCCAAACTCCAAACGCCGCCCACACCCATGGCATCACCATCAGCATTAACATAACCGCCGTTACTTCCAATCATGGAAGCGATTCGTGCCGCGCGCATCTCGCCAATATCCATGCCTTTTGGGAGCTCTACAAACGACGTGATAGACATACCTTGTCTTTTTAACACTACCTTCGGTATACCAAAGTTTTTAACTTCATTAAAATTGTAACCATACGGGAAATAGTCATGAATACCTTTAGCAATTTGATCTTGCTCACTGGATAAATCAATGGCCAAGGAATCATCTTCCGATTTCAGTTGGTCTTCCAACAAACTCTGGTAGTTGGCTGAAACATAACTGTCCACCGCCTTCATAATGGTACGCAAATGCGTGGCCGTATTGATATCCTGCAACTCGGTTGTCCGTTCCGCAGACTTTTTATAAAGCGTTGGCGTCACCAAAGCAATCAAACCCAACATAGCCATGGCCTCAATCATCATGCTGCCGGCTTGGCTTATTCTGCTTAACAAAGTTTTGGATTTCATTTTCATGAGCTTTCTCCTAACCATAAATCTGCTGAATGGCAAACAGACAATGTACATCTTCTTGATCACAGCCAATACGCTTAAAATCTTCATCGCTTTGGACTGCTTCATAGATTTCAAAATATTCAAACTCCTCGTCACCAACCGGAACTCCGCCGGCATCATAATGCTGAACCATACGTCCGCCGCTCAAAACCAGCTTACCATCAACCGTTTCCGTGTAACCAAAAGTGCTGCCATATCCGCGAATTTTAGCTACCGCCATTCTCATATCGGCATTGGGATTGAGCGTTTCTTTATTAATCCAACGTGACGGCATCTGGGTAAAAGACACAACATAAATACCCGAACAAACACCATCTTCCAAACAATCGTTACTACAGCAACTGCCATCACCGCCGGAAACACATTGTTTGGTTGTATCCCCCTCTTCAAAGCAAAAAACCTTACTCACAATCTCACCACCGCCGGTAATATTAGCCACATCTTCAAGCTGGTCACCGGCTCTGGCATATCCGACCGGCAAATAATCCCGAATATCATCAATTGTAAGTGTGCCCTCGCCAGTTTCGCCTTGTGTGGTAACATTCACGCCGTCGCCCGGATAATAAGTTACGTAATCTTGTCCGGTTTTGGACGGCGCCTGTGAGTTAAAATAATCTTTTACGCCATTGTGCAGTGCTCTAAATTTAGCTAATACGACACCTGCTCTGGTTTCCGCAAAAATCCGATCCATATCGGAACGAACCGACAGGTTAAAAGAAGACAATGCAACAATAAAAGTCGCCAAAACAACCCACAAATACATTTTTTAAGCCTGCACCATATAGTTTTCCATTATTATATCATAACATAAAAAAACCTCTGTTTCTACATTTTATCAAACATTCGGCTAAATATTCATAATTCTGTAACAATATTTTTATACGCCCGCATGAGTAAAAATTTAATTAAAAAAGCCCGCTCATCGCGGGCTTCAAAACAAAAAAACTTTTTACCTTAAAATTTGTACTGCAGTTGCAAACCCAACATATTGCTGTAGCTCTTGTAATGAGCTTTAATATTGTGCGCAGCCGTTGAGTTTTGCATAAACAAATGGGCAAAACCGGCATCAATCTGCATATTACCTTGCCGATAGCTGGCACCCAAAGAAAGCCAAATACGATTACTGTCCGGAATGCGCGTTGTGCGGTGATATTTATTTCTGACCGGACTTTGATCCCAAGCCGTACCGGCGCGCAATGTCCAGTTTTCGTTCAGATAATAATCCGCACCCAAAGAAATCGTCCACGTTGAACGCCATTTTTCCTGCGTGGTATTTTTGCCTGTCGGTTGCAAAATCAGCGCGCTTGATTTTAGCGTAAACTCCTCAAAACTATCTTCCCAATCGGTCCAACGAACTGAAGCCGAAAGCCCCCATTTATCATTAAGCTGATGATATCCGGAAACCAAAATGCTTTGCGGCAAATCAGGTGAAGCTTCGCCATTATTAACCACCTGATTGAACACGGGCAAATCCGCGCCGCTGACTGTGTCGTCGCCTTTGACCGTCTGCATGCTTCTACCTTTATATGACACACCGACTCTCGTACGGTCTGAAAACTCGTACATTGCGCCGACGCTCCACGCCACTGTCCAACCATCAAGGTCAAATTCACTAAAGCCTCCCTGCCCGATTGCCGGCACCGTATTGGTCATCTTGCCGTGAATATAACGAGCAATCACCGAAGCGCCCAACGAAAGCTTGTCGGTTGCCTTATATGCTACTGCCGGTGCAATATCTATAATTTCCAACAGAGATTCCACACCATCGGCAGCCACAAAGCTGTTTCTTTTATAGCGGGTTTTTAAGCCATACGGAGCATAAACGCCCAAACCTGCAAAAAGACGATCATTAAACTGATATTGAGCAAAAACATTCGGTAGCGGCACACCAAAATTCATTTTAGTACGTTCATCGCCGTCACGCACTTTTGAATGAATTTGTGCCACTGTCAAGCCCGCCTGCATACCGGTGCCTTGTTTAAGCGTCATACCCGCGGGATTATAAGCCAGTGCCGAATAATCATCACCAACGATGCCGGCGCCAGCAAACGAACGTCCAAGACCGGTTACCGAATATTCATTGAGTTGATAACCTGCCGCCTGTACATTAAACCCCCATAAGCTCGCCGTTAAAATAATAGCCGCCGATATTTTGTTTTTATTCATAAATTTCCTCCATTGCTTAAAAAGTTCATATTTTGCTTGATAAATTATATTGTTCTGCTATAAAAAGATAGTACGCACTTCAAAGTGCGATAGGGGCCGATAGGAAACTGATGTCGGTTTTTAATGCATTACAAGGAAAAAAGATGTCTGAATATTTGCCCGATGGATTGGCTGAAATGACGCTTAAAATGATTGGCGACCGATGGAAAGTTTTGATTATCCAAAACTTAATGAATGGTACCAAGCGATTCGGTGAACTTAAAAAAGAACTGGGCGATATCACCCAAAAAGTTTTAACTTCAAACTTGCGCTTGTTGGAAGAAAAAGGTATTTTGGTACGCAAGGTTTATGCACAGATCCCGCCGCGGGTGGATTATACTCTAACCCAACTCGGTTATGAACTAAAACCGGTAATTGATTCCATGATTGCATGGGCCGAGGAATACCGTCGCGATATGGCTAAAATATTAAAAGTAGACATCAGCGACTGATTTACAAAAAGGGAACCCCCGCGTAAAACGCGGGGTTTTCCTATTACAAAAAGAGCTCCGCAACAGATACGGAGCTCTTTTATAAATAGTCAAAAGACCCAACCTAGCCAAGCATTTTCCACCCGACTATACAGGTTAAACCATTTTGCCCTGTTTTTGGCCGTGCCCGTCTTTTGCCAAATATAGGTCAAAAGATAGTCAATATCTGCCGGAGACATGGCGGCGATATTAGCCGGCTTCAAGCGAAAAATCTGCTTATCATTGGGAAAAACTTTTCCCGAAGGATAACTTTTGTTTTGAGCTGAACTTTTTTTATGACAGCCAATAATCAAAAAGAAGTGCACGGCAAGCATCAAAGCCGAAATAACGGCTAGAGCAAAAAGGAAAGCAACAACAAACATTAATAGCTTCATAATTTAATAATTTTAATTTTGTCTACAATCTATCATAATATTTGAAAAAATCAATAAAAAAACGGCTGCATACACAGCCGTTTTTTTAATAAGTATCAGTTAACACCCCTCTCCACACATCATCCCACTTTGAGGCGGCTTCTTCATAAGTGAAGTAAATGTCAATATCAACATTAGCTACCTTTTTAGCAAGGGTATGGCAACGCTCCTGCTGCTGCCATGCGTACCTGCGTACTATTCCCTTGTTTTTCCGATTCAGTTTATGGAACCAGCGAATCTTCAAGTACGGGTGTTCAAGATAACACTCCGATTCGGGATTGGGGTACTTCTTTTCCACTCTCTTGTTTATCAGGGCAAAACGAACCTGATAAAATAATAAACCACAACTTCTTTAATCGCCAATATGGCAAAAGTGATGCATCCACCGATTATAACAACGCATACATCCGGTAACAACTCTTTCATAATAGTAAAAGCATTAAGTTAAGTTAAATAATATATTTTATAAGCATATTATATTCAGTATGATTTTTTTCAGTATGATTTTTTTGTCAAGATAATTAACAAAAAAAATCACTTGCTGTTTTTGCTTGCATTTTAAAACGGAAGAGTATATAAACGCTTTTGAACGGGCGGTTCGGGCCAATCGGCATGCCTGACAGCCCTTAACATTAATCCAACAACCAAAGAAAGGATTTTTAAAATGCCTAAATTAAAAACCAAGAGTTCCGCCAAAAAACGCTTCAGCGTTACCGGAACCGGAAAACTTAAAAGAAATTATGCATTCAAGAGACACTGCCTCTTCTGCAAATCCCAAAAAATGAAAAGACAGGCTCGCGGTTCTGTTCTGTTGAACGAAGCCGATGTTCAGATTGTCAAAAAGTTTTTACCGTATTTGTAAGGAGGAATAGAAGATGTCACGTGTTAAAAGAGGTATGACCGCTCACGCCCGCCACAAGAAAATTCTTGATATGGCCAAAGGTTACAGAGGTCGCAATAAAAACGTATTCAGAGTTGCTGTTGAAAAGGTTGAAAAAGGTTTGCAATATGCATACCGTGACCGCAGAGCCAAGAAAAGAAGTTTCCGCGCTTTGTGGATTCAGCGCATCAACGCTGCAACCCGTTTGCATGATATGACTTACTCCCGATTTATCAGCGGGCTCGTTAAGGCAGGCATTGAGCTTGACCGTAAAGTCCTTGCTGATATCGCCTTAAAAGAGCCCCAAGCTTTTGCTAAACTGGTAGAATCTGCCAAAGCGGCTCTTAATAAGTAAGCAAATACCGTATTCTTAAAAAAGCAATAAAAAGAGTCATCTTGGCAGTCCAAGAAGGCTCTTTTTACGTATAAGAAAGTTTTAAACTATGGAAGATTTAGAAAGTCTGAAAACGCAAATTTTGCAAAACATTGCCGCAGCGGCGGATTTGAAAAGCCTTGACGAGGTCAGGGTTGCCGCCATGGGCAAAAAAGGCGCGGTAACCGAAATGATGAAAGGCTTGGGTGCTTTGCCGCAAGAACAAAAAATTGAGGCCGGTAAAAAACTCAACGTTTTGAAAAACGAAATTGAACAAGCCGTTTCAAACCGTCGTGAAATTTTGGAAAGCGAAGCCTTAAACCAAAAACTCGCAACCGAAACCGTAGATATCACCCTGCCGGTGCGGCCGGAAGTTCAGGGGCGTGTGCATCCGGTTTCCAAAATTTATGAAGAAGTTGTCGCCATTTTCGGCCAAATGGGTTTTGACGTGGCTGAAGGTCCCGACATTGAAGACCAGTTCCACAACTTCAACGCCTTGAACATGCCGCCCAATCATCCGGCACGCCAAATGCAAGACACTTTCTATCTTCCTCATGACGCGAACGAACCGTTTGACATGGACAAATCCTATGTTATCCGCACCCACACCTCGGGCATGCAGATTCGCACCATGGAAAACAAAAAACCGCCGATTCGCATCATTGCTCCGGGGCGCACTTATCGTTCCGATTATGACGCCACCCACACCCCGATGTTTCATCAGGTGGAAGGTTTGGTAATTGACAAGACCACCACCATGGCGCACTTAAAAGGCTGCTTGTATGACTTTGTCAAAGCCTTTTTTGAGTTAGATGAAATTCCGGTGCGCTACCGCCCGTCATATTTTCCGTTTACCGAACCGTCGGCGGAAATGGACATCGGCTGCTTAAAAACCAAAACCGAATTAAAAGTCGGCGCCGGCAGCGACTGGCTGGAAATTTTGGGCTGCGGCATGGTTCACCCCAATGTTTTAAAAGCCGGCGGCATAGATTCTGATGAATATCAAGGCTTTGCCTTTGGCGTCGGGCTTGACCGTCTGGCTATGCTCAAATACGGCATTCCTGATTTGCGGACGTTCTTTGAATCCGACGTCCGGTGGTTAAAAAATTACGGCTTCGCACCGCTGGATTTCTCTTCCATGACCGGCGGCTTAAGCAACAACGGAGGGCAGACACGATGAAATTCACGTTATCTTGGCTGAAATCGCACTTGGAAACAACGGCAGATTTAGAAACTATCGTCAACACTTTAACCAAAATCGGCCTTGAAGTTGAAGAAGTTTTCAATCCGGCGGCAAACTTAAAAGGTTTTATCACCGCGCGGGCGGAAAACGTCGCCATGCATCCGGATTCCGACCATTTGCATTTGTTGACCGTCAACACCGGCAAAGAAAAATTGCAGGTCGTTTGCGGCGCGCCGAACGTCAAAGAAGGTTTAATCGGCGTGTTTGCGCCGGTCGGCACGCTCATTCCCTGCTATAACGAAGTCTTGAAAGTCGGCAAAATCCGCGGACAGGAAAGTTTCGGCATGATGTGCTCGGAAAAAGAACTCTGCATCGGCGAAGACCACACCGGTATTATTGAACTGCCGGCTGACACGCCGATCGGGCTGGCTGCCGCCGATGTCTTGAACATTGATCCGGTGATTGAAGTTTCCATCACCCCAAATCGCGCCGAATGTTTGGGCGTCCGCGGCATCGCGCGTGATTTGGCAGCAGCAGGCTTGGGCACCTTAAAACCGCTTGAAATCAAAGAAATTAAAGGCACGTTCAAAAGCCCGATTACCATAAAAGTGACATGTCCGGACAACTGCCCGACTTATGTCGGCCGTTACATTAAAGGCGTCAACAATAAAGCTCAAACCCCCAAGTGGATGAAAGACCGCCTGACCGCCATCGGCTTGCGCTCCATTTCGCCGCTGGTGGATGTAACCAACTACATCAATTATGATTTGTCACATCCTTTACATGTGTTTGACGCTGACAAACTGACCGGCGGTCTGACAATTCGCATGTGCCGAAACGGCGAAAAATTCACCGCTTTGGATGAAAAAGAATACATCATGGACGATAAATGTTTAGGCATTTGCGATGACGAGGGCATCCAATGTTTGGGCGGCATCATGGGCGGTTTGGCCAAAGGCTGCTCGGACGATACGACAAATGTTTTGCTGGAAAGCGCTTGGTTCAAACCCGAATGCATTGCCCGAACGGGACGCAAATACGGCATTGAATCGGATTCGCGCTATCGCAACGAACGCTGGGTTGACCCGAAATCAAACATTTCCGTTTCGCAATACGCCACGGAACTGATTTTGGACATTTGCGGCGGCGAAGCGGCGGAAATTACCGTTTGCGGCAATGAAAATGTGCCTGAACGCGTGGCCTATATTCGCCCGAGCCGGCTTAAAACCTTTATTGGCATTGAGGTCTCACAAGAAAAAATCCTTGAAATCTTAAACAATCTCGGTTTCAAAACCGTGGTTGAAGGCGATAGAATCAAAGCCGTATCGCCAACATGGCGCGGCGACATTGAAGGCGAGCATGATTTGGTTGAAGAAGTGGTGCGCATGATTGGCTTGGACGAGATTCCGGCTGAAAGCCTGCCGCATGACAAATTCCCGAAACAAACGCTTTTACCCCGCCAAAACAATGTGGTGGCCGTCCGTCATGAGTTGGCCGACCGCGGCATGTATGAAACGGTAACTTGGAGTTTTACCGATTCGCAAATTGCCGAATATTTTCATAAAAGCAATCAACCGGAAAAGATTTTGTTGCAAAACCCGATTGCGGCGGATTTAGATGAAATGCGCCCGTCGCTATTGCCAAACTTGCTTTTGGGCGCTAAAAACAACATTGCCCGCGGTTATGCCAATGTGTCGCTTTTTGAAGTCGGACCGGAATTTTACGGCCGTCACCCCGGCGAACAAGGCACAGTTGCCGCCGGCATCCGCGTCGGGCAAACCGCCAAAAAAGACTGGTCGGGTTCCGCGCGTGACTTTGATGTTTTTGACGTTAAAGCCGACGCTTTAGCGGCGATTGCCGCCGCCAAAGGCCCATATGAAAACCCGCAAATCACCCGCGACGCGCCGGCGTATTACCACCCTGGTCGCAGCGGCGCTTTGCGCTTGGGCAAAAACGTGCTAGCCTATTTTGGCGAACTGCATCCGGCCGTAGCCAAAAAACTCGGCTTAAAAGAGCGTGTCGTCGCCTTTGAGGTGTATCTTGATAACATACCGCTGCCGCGCGGCACACACGACAAATCCAAGAAAAAACTTGAACTTTCGCCGTTCCAACCGGTTGATAAAGACTTGGCTTTCGTCGTCGGCAAAGACATTGCCGCCGCCAACATTTTAGCCGCGGCCAAAAACGCTGACCGCGAGCACATCAGCGATGTCCGCATTTTTGATATTTATGAAGGTTCCAACCTGCCGGAAAACAAAAAGTCCGTGGCTTTGAGCGTTACTTTCCAACCCAAAGAACAGACTTTTACCGACAAGGACATTGAAAACCTTATGAACAAAGTAATTGTGGAAGTCGGCAAAAAAACCGGCGGCGAATTAAGAAACTAAAAAGAAAAGGAATGAAAAAAAATGGCACTTAAAACAAACCGCAAAACCAACTATCCCGAATGGTATCAATGCGTCGTTTCCGAGGCGGACATGGCCGAAACTTCCGTTTCACCAGGGTGCATGGTCATCAAACCTTGGGGCTACGGCATTTGGGAACGCATCCGCGACATTTTTGATGAGCGTTTCAAGGAAACCGACCATGAAAACGCTTATTTTCCGATTTTTATTCCGCTTTCTTTTTTCCAGAAAGAAGCCGAACACGTGGAAGGCTTTGCCAAAGAAATGGCGGTTGTGACACATTCCAGACTTACCGCCAAGGACGGCAAACTGGTGCCGGATTCCGAACTGGACGAGCCTTTAATCGTCCGCCCCACCAGCGAAACGATTATTGCCGATTCATTTGCCAAATGGATTCATTCCTACCGCGATTTGCCGGTGTTGGTCAACCAATGGGCAAACGTTGTGCGTTGGGAGATGCGACCGCGTCTGTTTTTAAGAACGCGCGAATTTTTGTGGCAGGAAGGACACACCGCGCACGCCACGGCAAAAGAGGCTGAAGATGAAACCAAACAAATGCTTGAGGTCTATCGCGAAGTGGCGGAAGAAAGTCTTGCCATGCCGGTGGTGGTCGGTCGCAAGCCGGAATATGACAAATTCCCCGGCGCCATAGATACTTATTGCATTGAAGCCATGATGCAGGACGGCAAATCGCTGCAAGCCGGCACATCGCATTTCTTGGGGCAGAATTTTGCCAAATCGGCAAACATCACGTTTATTAACAAAGACAACAAACCCGAGTTTGCCTACACCACCTCTTGGGGTGTTTCCACCCGTCTCATCGGCGGCTTGATTATGACTCACGCCGATGATGAAGGCATGGTTGTTCCGCCCAAAGTTGCGCCGTATCAGGTGGTATTGGTGCCGGTGATTAAAAAACCCGAAGACGAAGACAAAGTGATGTCTTTCGTCAATGAAATTTATCAAAAATTGCGCGCACAAACTGCCTTTGGCGAAAAAATCCGCATCAAACTTGACAAGCGCAACAAAACAAGCGTTGACAAGTTTTGGGAATGGACGCGCAAAGGCGCGCCGGCAATTTGCGAAATCGGCCCGCGCGACGTTGACAACAACGGCATGATGGTAAGAGAACGTATTAAGCTCGGCACGCCCGAAGGCAAAGAAATCGCAAAGACTGAAGATTTTATCGGCACTATCGGACAACGTCTGGAAACAATCCAACATGAAATGTTTGCCCGCGCCAAAGCGCGCCAAGACGCCAACATCCGCACCGACATTAAAACGCCGGAAGAATTTAAGGCTTATTTTGCCAACAACAACGAATGGATTGAAGACGGCAAACAAGGCAAAGTCGCATTTGTGCGCGGCAAGTGGAACGGCAAAGCGGAAACCGAAGAGATATTAAAATCCATGAAAATCAACATTCGCTGCATTCCGTTTGACCAAAGCGGCGCCACCGGCAAATGCCTGTTAACCGGCGAAGACGCCACTTTAGACGTCATTTACGCTCGCGCTTATTAAAAGCACGAAAACAAAAAGCCTCCCGTTAAATGCTCTTTTAAAAGCTATATAAACATAACGGGAGGTTTTTTATATTTATCATCGCTGATTGTTAAATATAATAAACATCTCCAAATATTTATCCGTCATATCATAACAAATCCGGTGCATTTCTTCCACCGGCGTACGGATAAAGCACCGGAGGACTGAAGAACGACAATAAGGCGGTCCGTACAAATAAATGGTATCCAACCCTTGTGCTTGAACATATACATAAGCAAACCGCGGATCCTCTGCATAGGTCTTTGCCACTAACAACGTCTGCATACAAATTTCCGTCAAAACATTCCGATCACTTATACTTAAAGATTCCTTATTATCCCCCGGATAATGCGCAACATTAATATACATATGATTTTTGTCCGGCCCGATATGCAAACGTATATTACTGCCAGCCGCCCCTATCAAGTTATTATTTTTTATAGACATCTCCGGCGGGATAAGATTAAGTTTCATAAAATAGTCTATAATATACATATATGAAGCATAGTTAGAAGCATAATCTATTTTCCCCAAATAAGTGTACGCTGCTGCAACAATGGAAGATATTTGCTCTGCTTGCTTGTTGAGCTTGTACTTAAACATAGCCTTGGAGTAACCGGAAATCGCCCCGATGCTCAACACACCAATAATTGCGAGAACGCCTAACATTTCTACCATACTTCTTCCGCATAGAGCCGCATCTGCTTGCGACTTTTTGTTGTGCGTATGAAAGAAAAAGCTAAAAAAATCAAACAAATTCATTAAAAGAACTCCCAAAACTGCAAAATTTATGTATTTGCTCGTCATTCTAAACCGTTTTTTTTTTGCAATTTTAAAGAGTCTCGTGGGGATAAATTACCGCCTTAAGGTTGTTATGACGCAAGTAAAGACAAGATGCCTAAATACTAGCGATTCAGAAATCAAATAACAAAAATGCTTAATTTATTCCAAAATCATAAACAAATAAGTCATCACAATAAAACCGGCAAACACGGCAAAAGCCGATTTTTCCGTTTGCTTGTAGCCATATGTTTCCGGTAGAATTTCGTTAATAACGACAAACAACAGCGTACCGCCGGCAAGCGCCATAATAAACGGAACAAACATTGTTCCCAAACCACTCAAAGCCAGACCCAGCACTGCGCCCAGCGGTTGCAAAAAACCTATGAAGCAAGCTGTTATTGCTGAACGCAAACGGCTTTGGCCGGCGCCAATTAAAGAAATCGCCATCGTCAAACCTTCAGGGATGTTATGCAAAGCAATCCCTAAAACCAACCCCTCCGGATTGACTAAATTTTCAGCACCGTATGCCACACCAACCGCCAATCCTTCCGGCAGTTTGTGTAGCGAAATGGCAATGATAAACAACCAAGCTTTTCGCAAACTGAAATGTGGTCCGTGCCGCACCATATTGTTATGTTCGTGTGGCAAAAACTCATTTAACACCCAAATCAGAGCCACACCGAAAAACACCGCCAAACAATACCAAAGCGCTGCGTGGTTTTTATCAAGACCAAACTTAAAAATCTCCTGCATGGAAGGTACCAAAAGCGCAAAGAATGACGCTGCCAACATCACGCCGGCGGCGATATTAAGCATCAGATTAATGTTGTTTTTTGAATAGCGCCTTTTTACAAAAATCAAAAATCCGCCGACACCGGTAAACAAACCGGCAACGAGCGCCGCAATCAACCCGTTGAAAAAAAAGGCGTTTGTCATAACATTACTCCTTACTTTCCTCTTTATTTTCTTCTTTCGGCCTCATCAACTGCGCCAACGAAATTTTCTTTGGTGCTAATTTTTCTCTGAAAATCTCACAAAATTTTGCTCTCAACGCTTCGGCATCCGCTACTTTAGCAAAAGAAACATTAACTTTTGAATCTTCTTCTTGCTCAAAAACTCCTCCGGCACGCTTAAATTCACCGTCAATCAGCGCTAAAGCCGATAACATATCATATTGCATAGAAACCGGATTATCGTTTTTGTCGGCAATCAACTGCTTCGCCACAGGATTTTTGCTTGCTTGCAAATCTTCCAAAAACTCATATTTCATCTGCAAGGTTTTAACATCTTCCGGTCTAACCACCACCAACCGTACTTCTTTTTCCTGCGTATAATTAAACATTTCCTGCGCCGCGGGCCAACCGGTTTTAAAATTAAAACTTGTCGCATCGGGTTGATAAAAACCTTTCTCATCTCTTTGTGGCAAAACATCACCGAAAACCACGATTTTCTTAACCTTTTTCTTTACCGCCTCCGGCGCTGCTTTGATATATTTGGCAAAATCCGGAAACGGCGCGTTGAGCAGAACATAAACATTCCTCTCTTTAACCGATTTGATATACTCTTGCACAAAAGTCGTACCGCTCCTTAAAATCGTCATACCGTGCTGGGCAAAAATATCGGCTATTTCGTTTTCCGGAAACGTATTATCCTCCTCGTCTTGCACTTCATAATCACCACCCGGCACCACACGTAAAAACGGTTGTCCCAGCGCCACCATCGCTCCTTTGGCAAAAATCGCCCGCCGACGGCGTATTTCATATGTGCCAAGCTCGGTAATAATGCCTTTGATATTAATAAGCTTTTTATCTGCCAAATATGCCAACACCACAAAAGACGCCAAATCATCGGGATAACGGTTAATATCCGTAAAAACCAAAACTTCGGGAATTTTGCGTTCTTTTTTCTTTTTTGCCATATTTAGCCCAGCTTTTGTTGCAAAATTTGGTTAACCATGCCGGGGTTGGCCGTACCTTTGGATTCTTTCATCACCTGACCGACAAACCATCCCATCAAATTAACCTTTCCGGCTTTGTATGCCGCCACATTGTCCGGATTCGCCGCCAAAATCTTATCAATCAGGCTTTCAATAGCGCCTGTATCGGTCACTTGTTTCCAGCCCTTTTCCTCTACGATTTTTTCAGGGTTTTCACCAGTTTCAGCCATAATGGCAAACACATCTTTGGCGGTTTTTCCATTAATCACGTTTGAAGTGATTAAATCCACCAACTGCCCGAGCATTTCAGGCGTTACCGGACTTTTTTCCAATGGTAGACGTTTAGCGTTAAGCATGGCAAAAAAATCACCCATCATCCAGTTGGCGACCTTCTTGGCGTCATGACCTTTGGCGGCTTTTTCAAAGAAATCTGCCGTTTCCTTGTTTTCACATAATACGGAAGCATCATATGCCGTCAAACCCATATCTTTAACAAATCGGGCTTTTTTGGCATCCGGCAGTTCCACCATTTCTTTTTTGATATCATCAATAAAAGCGTCATCCAAAACCAGCGGCGGTAAATCCGGTTCCGGAAAATAACGATAATCGTCTGAAAATTCTTTCAAACGCAAAAATGTTGTACTGCCATCCGTCTGATTAAAATGGCGCGTCTGTTGCTGCATGGTTTCGCCGGCCTCATAAAGCGCAATTTGCCGCTTGGCCTCAAACTCAACCGCCTGCATGGCAAATTTAACCGAATTGACATTCTTGACCTCTGTTCGCGGACGCAATTCTTTGCTACCCAAAGGACGCACCGATATACTGGCATCGCAGCGCATGGAACCTTCGTCCATATTACCGTCGCAAGTGCCGAGATAGCGCACGATAGAACGCAGTTTTTTCAAAAATTCGCCCACTTCCTCCGGCGAGCAAAAATCCGGCTTGGTCACAATTTCCATCAACCCGACGCCGGCACGGTTTAAGTCAATATAGCTTTTTTTCGGGTTCAGATCATGAATGGATTTGGCAGCATCTTGTTCAATATGGATTCTTTCAATTCCGATGCGCCGCGTTGATCCGTCTTTTAAATCCACAAAAATTTCCCCTTCGCCTACCAGTGGATATTCAAATTGAGTAATTTGATAATTTTGCGGCGTATCCGGATAAAAATAGTTTTTGCGGGAAAACACGGAATATTTGTTGATTTTCGCGTTCAACCCCAAACCGGTTTTAACCGCCTGCCGTACACACTCTTTGTTTAAGACCGGCAACATTCCCGGCATGCCCGCATCAACAAACGAAACATTTTCATTAGCATCATCACCAAATTCGGTGGAAGCACCGCTAAAAATTTTTGACTTGGAAATAATCTGGCAATGGATTTCCAGACCACACACGATTTCCCATTTTCCTTTCGGAGTTTCAATAACATATTCCGCCATGTTTATTTCCTCTTAAAACCAGCATCTTGTTCCAAAGCAAAAGCCGCTTTAAACATCGTTTCTTCATCAAAAGCTCGGCTGATAAGCTGCATACCCAAAGGCAACCCGTTTGATGCCAAACCAATCGGCAAACTCATCGCCGGCAATCCCGCCAAATTAACCGACACCGTAAACACATCATTAAGATACATATTGAGCGGATTTTCCATCATAGCTTTATCCCCGATCGGAAAAGCTGTTGTTGGCGATGTGGGCGTTAATATAACATCGCAGTGCTTAAACGCTTCGTTGAAATCGTTTTGAATAAGCCGACGCACTTTTTGCGCCTTAACATAATATGCGTCATAATAACCGGCAGAAAGGACATACGTGCCAATCATAATTCGGCGTTTGACTTCCTTACCGAAACCCTGCGTGCGGGTGTTGACATACACATCATCAACGTGTGCGCCGTCAACACGGTTGCCATAACGAATGCCGTCATAACGCGCCAGATTTGAAGAAGCTTCCGCCGGTGCGATAATATAATAAACCGGCAAGGCATACTTGGTATGTGGCAGTGAAATATTAACAATTTCTGCGCCGCGGGCTTTTAACATGGCCGTAGCCTTATCCCATGCCTCGGCGACTTCTTTATTTAAGCCTTCCGGACGATATTCCGCCGGAATGCCGATTTTCAATCCTTTGATATCTTGCCCCAAAACTTTCTCAAAATCCGGCACTTCTTTAAAAGCAGAAGTTGAATCTTTTACATCGTGTCCAGCCATAACTTTCAATAAAAGTGCGCAATCTCGCACATCTTTGCCCATTGGACCGGCTTGGTCCAACGATGAGGCAAACGCCATAATTCCGTAACGCGAACAACGGCCGTAAGTCGGTTTCACCCCGACAATACCGCAAAAAGCCGCCGGCTGCCGAATGGAACCGCCGGTATCCGTGCCGGTAGCCGCAGCACACATCTCGGCGCATACGGCAGCTGCCGAACCGCCTGAAGAACCGCCCGGCACCAACGGCACATCTTTGCTCCACGGATTAATCACCGGCCCAAAACAACTGTTTTCATTGCTGCCGCCCATGGCAAACTCATCCATATTTAACTTCCCCAAACATATGGCGCCGGCAGCAAACAAACGCTCTGTCACCGTTGATTCATAAGGCGGAACAAAATTATCAATAATACGCGAACAAGCCGTGGTGCGCACACCTTTGGTACAAAACAAATCTTTAATTCCTAAAGGAATCCCCTCCAGCGTGCGCGCCGTACCGGCGGCATAATTTTTATCAGCCGCTTCAGCTGCTTTTAAGGCAATTTCCGGCGTTTCTGAAACATAAGCGTTAAAACGACGATTTTCATCCATTTTATGAATATAAGCTGCCGTCAGTTCTTTAGCGCTGAATTTTTTTGTTTCCAAACCTGATAAGGCTTCGGCAATCGTTAATTTGGTCAATTCGCTCATTTTTCTTTACTCCACAACTTTCGGCACCGAAAAATAGCCAAACTCGCTTGCCGGCGCATTAGCTAAAATTTCCGCTTTCATATTACCATCAGTCACCACATCTTCACGGCAAACAAGCTGTTGAGCATTAACCGAAACCAAAGGCTCCGCACCGTCGGTATTAACCTCATTAAGTTGCGCAATCCAATCCATGATTTTGTTAAACTCATCACGGGTTACATCTAGCCTGTCTTCTTCAATTTTAAGCTTGGCTAAAGAAGCAATTTTTTTAACCGTGTCATTATTTATTGCCATTGTTACACCTTATTTTCATTAAAAAAACTTTAAAACTTTTGCGTCTTGTTTTAACAGTATGAGCCGTTTTTTGCAAGCACAAAATCTCACATTTCAAGTTTAAACGGCGGCAAGGCTGCGTCATATTGCAAACGTTGTATTGCTTTGAAATTTTCCACACTCACGCCGTTGTTTTCCAAAATTTTAATTGCCGGCAACCCGCCGCCATTTTCCAAAAACTCTTCCACTTTTTCCTGAAAACTCCGCTGCCGCGGATAATATACCAAACCAAAATCTGCTCCGGGAATAACACCGCCCAATTCTTTAGCTTTTTTCAAAGCGGTTTCAATACCGCCCACGGCATCAATTAACCCGATTTTAGCAGCATCCTCACCAAGCCACACTCTACCGCCGGCAAGATTTTCCACATTTTTGATTTTTCGCGTCATAGATACTTTGGCGCTGAAATCTTCATAAATTTTATCCAACGATGTGTTAAACAATTTTTTCTCTTCCTGTCCGAATTTATGATTTGAACTCAAAATTCCGGCATTTCGGCCATAATTTAGTTCTTCCCAATTAATATTTAATTTTTCCCATAGATTTTTAAGAACCATCTTGCCGCCCAAAACACCGATAGAACCGGTCAATGTTGCTGGTTCAGCCACAATATAATCGCCGGCCAGTGCAATAAAATAACCACCGGAGGCCGCATAATTACTCATAGAAACAACTATCGGAATTTTCTTTTCTTTTTTAAATTTGTTTAAGATGTAAAATATTTCATCAGATGCGGCATAACTTCCTCCCGGACTGTTAATTCTCAAAACAACCGCTCGCAAATTTTTGCGTTGACTCAACTCCTCAAGCTGTTTTTGTACTGTTTTGGAACCAATAACGGCTTCGCGCATTGGATTGTTAGAACTATCACCGTTTTGAATAGCGCCCTCCAAAACCACAATCGCCACCTGCGGCAAATCTTCACCTTCATAATCATTGATGGTGTACATATAATCATTGATATCTAAAAGTTTGGCTTCGTATTTTTTCATCAGTTTTTCTTCCATATCTTGCCGATAGCCAAGATAGTCCGCTAAATGGTATTTATTGACGGCTTCACTTGAAAAAATTGGTGCCTTATCAATAATTTTTTTCACCTCATCAAGTTCTAAATCTTTTGCCTCGGCGATACCTTCTGCCAACTGATTAAACAACCCCGAACCCAACTTGGACATTTCTTCCTTATAAGCCGGTGTAAAACCGCTACTGACCAAAGATTCTGCTGCTGTTTTATATTCATTGCGCGCATAAAACTCGGGTTCAACACCAATTTTTTTCAAAATGTTTTTAAAAAACGGCACTTCAATATGCACGCCGGTCATACCGATATCCGATGTCGGTTGTAGCCAAATCTTATCAAAATACGAAGCCAGATAATATTCTTTGGTGCCGCCGCCGAAACTGCCCATACCGTTTGAATAAATATGAGCCTCTTTACCTTTGCTTTTGAAAAACTCAACAGCCGAAACAATCTCTTGAATTTGCGCCAAACCCAAAGCGGATGTGCTGACTGTTGCCGCCATTGCTTTAATACGATCATCACCGGCGGCTGTGTTGATTGCTCTGATTAAATCAAAAAAAGAATAAACAGGCACATCGGTAAACTCTGCAAAAAAATCATCACCGCGAACTTCGGCATAAGCTGTATCAAAATCAACTGTCAAAACCGCTTTATCCGGAACTTTAACTGCCATTTTAACCGGACTCATAATTCCCAAAACGCCGATTAAAATCAAAATAAACAAAACGCCGAACACTGCAAAAGCATACACAATTGTCTTGGCAATCAATTGCAATCCGACTTTCTTTTTCAAATCTTCTTCATTCATAATTCACATGCCTTATTTTACCGATTCTAAAAGTTCATAAACAAAAGACGGTAAAGTTTCGCCGCATTTACCGTAAACATGTTCATTAAATAAATAATTGTTGGAAGCCGCCTCTAAATTAAATTCATATGTTTTGGCGCCGTGGTATTTGGCTGTCTGCACAAAGCCCGCCGCCGGATAAACCACACCGGAGGTTCCAACGGATACAAATAAATCGCAATTTGAAAGCAGTTGCGTAACCTTATCCATATATAAAAGCGATTCGCCAAAAAACACAATATTGGGTTTCATCATACCGCTAATGCCGCAATGCGGGCATCGGGTTTGTGTATCAACATCATCCCAAGTTTCCAAAACCCTGCCGCAATTTAAACACACTGCTTGATTGATTTGCCCATGAATATGATACACTTTTTGGCTACCGGCCTTTTCATGCAACGTATCTACATTTTGGGTGACAATATTAACCTCGCCTGCATATTCCTTTTCAAGTTTTGCCAAAGCCAGATGCGCCGAATTCGGCTTTGCCTTTAAAAGTTCGGGTTTCATATCATTATAAAACTGGTGAACAAATGCCGGATTACGCTCAAACGCCTCAATCGTTGCCACATCATCCACCTTATGGTTGTTCCACAAACCGTCAGCATCCCGAAAAGTTGCCAAGCCGGATTCAGCCGAGATACCTGCGCCGGTTAACACCAAAATATGTTTATATTGTCCGTTCATAAAACCTCCGTTATTGCTAAAATATAATATTTTCAGAGCAACGCAAGCCTTTAATCACTTTTTTCGCCATCAGTTGATACTTATTGATATATTCTTTATATCTTTATAATATGCATTGCAAATGTGCAGAAATGATTTATAATATGGGATGTTATTATAAACAGCAGGTATCGGTGCAATGAAAAAATTTTTCTTATTGGCGTTTATTTTCCTACCTTTGAATACTTCCGCGCAAGTTTGCGGAGAAGATTGTTTTGAGCGTCCTTCGTGTGAAGATTTGGGATACAAACAAGGCATCAACTGTCCGGAAAGCTACGTTACCTGTCCGTTTGACCCAACATTTTTGTGGTGCAAACAATATACCTGTGCGGATGGGCGGTATGAAAACAGTCCAAAAAATGCCAACGAAGGCTATGCCTGCGAAGCCGTTTCATATCACGGACTTACGTGCTATGAATGTGAAGTTGCCGTCTGCGCAAATGGCAAATACAATCGCAGCACCTGTTGGAACGGTCAGCTGTACGAGCTTGTAACCAATGCCGATCTTTGTGTTTCTTTGGGCTACACGGATATTCATGGCTATTGTGATGAATATTTGGTTTGTCCTGCCGATGAAACCCGAATAAAATGTATTTTAAGATAGGAGTAAACCATGTCAAAAATCAGTTTCCTGTGTTTATTGTTTTTAACTTTTGTCGCATTGCCTGCGCAAGCACAAGTCAGCTGTGAAACTTTACCAAGCTGTGCCGCTTTAGGCTTCAGCACCACTGATGACGCAAATTGCGCAGAAAACGGCTATTTATATTGTCCGTTTGATGAAAACTATAAAAAATGCGTTCAAGCTTCTTGTCAAGCAATGGGTTTCACCACGGATGACAAAACTTCATGGTGTGAAACCATAGTCGCCTGCCCGACGGATTCATCTTATACGCTATGCGCCGCCGGCAAGGACTGATTGACATCAATAAAATAAATAAACATCAACAATATATTCATAAGAAAAAACCGCAGATAAAAAATATGCGGTTTTTTTTGAATGTATTTTATGAATACTTATTTATCGCCATCAGAATCTGTGGCGCCAGCCATGATATCAGGCAACGTTCCAACCGCCTTTTTGCGTTTTAACTTGTTAACAAACTTAATAGAACGCTGGGCATCCCATTTTTTCTTACCTTCCTCATGCTGAAAAATTTGTTTGTAAACTTCAATAGCCTGATCAAATTCTGACAATTTGGTCAAGCACGACGCCAATCCATCATACATTTTATGATGATAACGTCCGCCAACCAAAATTTGTGCTTTTTTATAACATTTCAAAGCATCTTTAAACTTAAACATCTTTTGATAAACAAAGCCGATGCTTATCCATGCCTGAATTTCATTGCTGTTGATATTCAAAATTTTCGTAAAACATTTTAAAGCCGAATCGTTATCGCCCATCAGCTGATAAGTCACACCAATGCCGTTCCACGCCTTAACATTCGTCTTATCTGCCGACAACACCTTTTTAAAAAAGGCGATTGAACGGTCATATTGTTTAAGTTTTTGTAACGTAACGGCAATACTCAAAAGCGTTTGCGGATGTTTGTTGTCAATTTTCATTGCCTGTTCTAAAACATCTAACGCCTCTTTAAACAAAAACATATGCTGCAAGGCAATAGCTTTACCATTTAAGGCTTCCAAAGACGTCCGATCAATAGCAAAAGCCTCGTCAAAGCAGGCGATTGCTTCTTTATAGAGACCGCGCATACTTAACGTCACACCTTTGTTATTTAAAACTTCAACGGATTTCGGATTAATTGCCAAAGCTTTATCAAAACATTCTACCGCCTCGGTATATTTGCTCATTTTTTGAAAGGCAAAGCCTTTTGAATTGATAGCCTTCCACGAATCGGGCTGTTCTTTGATAACCTCGTCAAACTGGGCAACTGCTTCTTTATACATGCCGCTGTCCAAAAGTTCTTGCCCTCTTTTGTAGGCATTGTTTTCATTTGTTTTAACCATGTTCATCTCTTTTCTGTAAGTTACAAAATAATTGTGAGAAAAACTTTAGCATGATAAATCTTTTATGTCAAGTTTTGAAATAGCATTAAACCGGCCTCAAATGTTTATATATTGGCAAATCCGAGCGAATTTCACGATAACGACAATTAAATTTTGCACAAAATTGCCGAATTATCTTCCTTTTTTGGATAAAATATTGCCGATATTTTTCAGAAAAAAATTCACCATCGCTGACCAATAGTTGCTTTTGTTGACCATATTGCGCCAAATATTCACCATGCGGCGGTGCTTTTTCTTCCAAAACATCATACACGTCAACCACAAAAACTTCATTGTTTTTTGCCAGTTTAGCGATTTCTTTGCCGTAATATTGTTCAAAATTGTCAAAACTGCCGACAACAAATACAATCGCCCGCCGGCTGATTTTTTTATGCAATTTTTGTAAAGATTTGGCCTCATCTTCATTAATTTGCTGATTTTTGAGACTTTCTTCCGAAATTTGTTCAACTTTTTTAAAAATAGCCAACAAATTTTCTTGAGTTCGTTTTGATTGAAAAATTTGTGTCTGCCGTCCGTCATAAACCGCCAAACCGAATCGGTCGCGGTTTGCCAAGGCAAACCACCCCAACAATGCCGCAGTTTTGGCCGCCGTCACGGCTTTCAGTTCATGTTTGGTGCCAAACATCATTTTTGGTGACAAATCAAGCCAGATGTACACTTCTCTGTCTTTTTCCTCGGTATAAAGTTTGGTAAACGGCTGATTTTTGCGCGCCGTCACCCGCCAATCAATATCGCGTACATCATCGCCATAATTATAAGACCGCACTTCGGCAAACTCCATACCCCGCCCTTTGAAAGCCGACCGTGCATCTCCGGATTGCAAAGCAGTATTGCTAAATTTAAATTCACGTAAATACGGCACGTAACGCCGCATTGCCGTCAATTCATCAAAACGCACCGCCAAACCTCTCAAATCAGTTTTCTCTTTATGGTTTTTCCACCAACCGGTTATGTCATGTAACTTAACCACTTTTCTTCCTTTACGGTAAAGGCACTGTTTTTAACAAAGCGGTAATTACATCATCAGAAGACAATTCTTCGGCTTGAGCCTCAAAACTCAAAATAATCCGATGACGCAAAACATCATAAGCCACGGCGTGAATATCTTCCGGCGTTACAAAATCGCGTCCGTCCAACCACGCATTGATTTTAGAACACTTGTCCAAAGCAATCGTCGCCCGCGGGCTGGCACCGTAACGCACCATGCCGGCCAAAGCGCTGTCATATTTTTCCGGTTTACGAGTTGCTATTACAAGCTCAATTAAATATTTTTCAACCGCCTCGCTAGTATGCACGGCCAACACTTCATGCTGCGCCGCCAAAACTTCTTCAATCGTCATTTTATGCAACGCGGTAGCGGAAATTTCCTTATTCTCGCCTTTGTCTTCACCGCGCACAATTTCCAAAATCTTTTTTTCGGTTACGGCATCCGGCTGATCAATTTTGATATACATTAAAAAGCGGTCAAGCTGTGCTTCCGGTAAATTGTAAGTACCTTCATGCTCAATCGGATTTTGGGTTGCCATCACCATAAACAAATTTGACAGCGGATAACGTTTGCCGCCAACGCTGACTTGCTTTTCGGCCATGGCTTCCAACAACGCCGATTGCACTTTGGCTGGCGCACGGTTGATTTCATCGGCTAACACCAAATTGGCAAACACCGGACCTTTGCGAAATTCAAACTTTCCGGCCGCTGCCACATAAATATCGCTGCCGGTGATATCCGACGGCAGCAAATCAGGCGTAAATTGGATTCGATTATAATCGGCATTAATGCTTTCAGCCAACGTTTTAATTGCTTTGGTTTTGGCCAACCCCGGCGCACCTTCCACCAATGCGTGACCACCGGCTAAAAGCGTAATCAGTAATTTTTTAACCAACTCTTCCTGACCAACGATACGCTCTTCCATATGTTTTTTTAAGCCAACCAGTCTTTCCCTTAAATCCGACATCAAAACTTCCTTTGCAATTATCTGTAAAAACTCTTTCCTTTCGCGGAATACTATTCTATATATATGGTGATTTGGCATAAAAAACAAGAAGTATTACAACAATGGGCAGCATATTTGATTTAGATGACGGCACCGCCGCCAAAACATACGACAACATCAGCGCCTTAAGGCCTGAATTGCCATGGCTGGATACGCTCAATCCGGAGCAGCGGCAGGCGGTGGAAACCACCGAAGGGCCGTTGTTGGTGCTTTCCGGCGCCGGCACCGGAAAAACCAAAGTTTTGACCACGCGTCTGGCTTATATTTTAGCCACCATGAAAGCTCAACCGTGGAACTGTTTAGTTGTAACCTTCACTAACCGCGCCGCTAACGAGATGAAAACCCGTGTTCGGGAATTAATCGGTGGTGCTGCCGATTCGGTCTGGCTCGGTACTTTCCATAGTATTTGCGTCAAAATTTTACGCGCCCACGCTGAACTTGCCGGATTAAAACCAAATTTCACCATTTTGGCTGAAGACGACCAAAAACGCCTGATTAAACAAATTTTGGAAGCCGATGGTATTGACGAGAAAAAATATCCGCCACAAGCTTTTGTTGATAAAATCCAGCGTTTTAAGGACAAGAATCTCACGCCGGAAAAAATTGCAACCGAATTTAAGAGCAATGTGGTTCTATCCGTTTATCAAAAATACCAAGCGCGTTTGTTGGAGCTCAACTGTGTTGATTTTGGCGACATTTTGCTGCACACGCTGAATATTTTACTTCAAAACGCCGATATTCTGGAGAAATATCAGGCAAAATTCCGTTATATTATGGTAGATGAATACCAAGATACCAATGTTACACAATATATGTTTTTGCGTCTGCTTTCGCAAAAGAACCGCAATTTGTGCTGTGTCGGCGATGACGATCAATCCATTTACTCATGGCGCGGCGCCGAAATTGAAAATATCTTACGTTTTGAAAAAGACTTTACCGACGCCAAAATCATCCGCCTTGAGCGTAATTATCGTTCCACCGGCAACATCTTAAAAGCTGCTTCAAACCTCATCAGCCACAATCAAGGTCGTTTGGGCAAAACCTTAAAAGTGGCAGAAAGCAGTCCGGCCAACCGTTGTGTTAATGAAAAAATCAAAATCATCAGCGCCTATAACGGCGAGGAGGAAGCCCAATTTGTTGCCGATGAAATAGAGAGCTTAAAACGCAGCGGTTTTCAATATTCAGACATGGCGGTTTTGGTGCGTACCGCTTTCCAAACCCGTGAATTTGAAGAAAAATTTATTGCCGAGGCAATTCCGTATCAAGTCATCGGCGGTCCGAAGTTTTACGAGCGTCAGGAAATCCGCGATTTGCTGGCTTATTTCCGCGTAATCATTCAACCGGCGGACGATTTGGCTTTTGAACGTATTATTAACAAACCCGCCCGTGGTATCGGCGCTAAAAGCGTGGAAAAGTTTTTAGACTATGCCCGAGAGCATCATATATCCATGTATGAAGCTGTTGACGAAATGTTGGCTGCCGGCTTGATTAGCGGCAAAGCCAAAACGGCGTTAAGCGAATTGATGAACCATTTTGAAGAATGGCGTAAAACCGCACAGGCTGTTTCGCCGGATGATTTAGCCGCACAAGTTTTGGAAGATTCCGGCTATTTTGAAATGCTTAAAAACGATAAATCGGTTGAAGCCCCAGGCCGAATTGACAACCTCAAAGAGTTAATCGGCGTAATGGGCGATAAAGAAAATTATCCCACGTTGGCTGACTTTTTGGAACATGTCAGTTTGGTCATGGATAATGATTCCGCCGTAGATTCCAACAAAGTGATGTTGATAACGCTTCATTCAGCCAAGGGGTTGGAGTTTAATGTTGTGTTTCTCCCCGGTTGGGAAGAAGGTTTGTTTCCGCACCAACGCAGCTTGGATGAGGGCGGCGGCGAAGCCTTGGAAGAAGAACGCCGACTGGCATATGTTGCCATTACCCGTGCTAAACAAAGGCTTTATATCTTAACCGCCTACACCCGACGGATTTACGGACAATGGCAGACCAACATTCCTTCCCGTTTTTTAAATGAAATTCCGTCTGATTGTCTGGAAATCATCAACAATGCTAACCGACAATATCGTGGCGGTTATCAAAATTTTAGTTCTTATCGGCAAAAGTCAGAACCGAATTTCAAGAAAACGCCGGCTAAATCTTTTTCTTCTTCGGTTGAGCATGAATACAGCTATGAACCGGTTGAAGAATATACATCGCCGCATAGTTTGAAAGGAACGCGGGTTTATCATGATGCTTTCGGCTATGGCACGCTTATGGCGGTTGAAGGGCAAAAATGTGAAGTGTATTTTGATAAATTCGGCCGCAAAAAAATCATGGGAAATTTTTTGCGCCAAGTATAACCTCTTGATAAACTTACCGATTGTTTAAATAAAACTTTTGGGCTTCAGCAAAATCTTGTAAAATTTTGCTGTTTTTATACTCCGGACACCACGGCAAAATATTGAGCATTTGCTGACGTTCCGGATATTGTTTGGCCATAATTTGCAAAAACTTTCCTTCATTTTGCCGCACATCCATAATTGCATGCGGTGAATAACCGATATTTTTTGCTTCAGATAAAGTATAATCATACAATTTTTTCCAATCAACCCAACCTTGCGGATCAAGATACGCCGCTGCGCCGTGATTTTTAATCTGACCGATAAGATTTTTAACCGCCGGATAAGCGCAATTCAACACACAATGTTGAATATTAAGCAAATTTTCAGACAAAGCCGCCGCTTGCAATAAAACAAACTTTTCCAGACGGTCAATCAAATCCGCTCTACCGGATTGTACCGCTTTAATCATCAAATAAGCCCCCGCCCCTGAAAAAGCCTGCACATCGCTATAAAAAGCCGTAATTTTACGAACTTTTTCATAATTAAAATTCGTTGCTTTCAACATTGCCGAAATTCGCTCTTCAGCAATCCCTTTATCACGCCACAACCACATTTGACGTTCAATATTTTCAAAATACTCCGGATAAAGATATTTTTGCTGCATAACCTGAAACATGGTGCAAACGTTATAATATAAAGATAACATCGGAGCATCCGAACAGCCCAATACGGCAACAATATGTTTTTTGTCGTCTTCACCCCATACCGAAATAACCTTTCCTGTATTTTTTCCTGCCACCATCGCCGCCGTCAAACCGGCGCTTGCATACTTCTGCTGCAAAGGATGATGAACTTTTAAAACTTTTGTGACAAAATCCTCATTTTTTTCAGATTTAAACTTTTCCGGAAACAAAAAATGCACATGACATTTCGTATCATTAATATACGGAAAAAAATGACTGATACGCTCAATGATATATTTACGCAACAAAGAAAGGGAAGACGTCCGCCCGCTGTCAACCATGCCGGTTTGTTCCTTATCCGGTTTTGATTGTTCCAACTCGGCAATTTCGGCAAATTCCATACGCCCTCCTTTAACAAACAAAGTGATTGTAACATAATCAGGCGCTTTTTTCAAACGAATTTTCATCCTTAAAACTTGTTTTTGATATTTCCGCACTTATCTTATATGCGAAACGGAGAATCTTTAATGAAAATATGGCATTGGATAACCATCGTTGTTTTAATTTTTGCTCTTATAATAACCCTGCTTCTTTAAAAAAGGTACGGATTAAAATGGAATGGAAACACAAACATTTTATATTTATCTTAATTATTGCAATTTTGACCGCTTCCGCCATGGTGCTTTTTGATTAACACTGTTCTTTAAAAATCACCTAAAAAATAATGCTTGACAAGCATATATTTAAAGCGTATACACAAGCCAAGTTCAACATATCGCGGGGTAGAGCAGCCCGGTAGCTCGTCAGGCTCATAACCTGAAGGTCGGAGGTTCAAATCCTCCCCCCGCAACCAAGGAAAAACAAAGGGTTGGATTGATTTTCTAACCCTTTTTATTTTATCTAAAAATCTTGGGGCAATACAGGGGCAATAGCAAAGATTAAATTTCGTTAATTTTTAATAAATGTTTAGCCATTAGTTTTCAGCTTATTGCTTTCTAGCATACTTTTAATTTTATTCTTGCTTTTCATCATTTTATTAGCTAATACTCTAAGTATGTTGATAACTTGTTATCGGCATTGAGTACCCGTTAAAGATGCAAGAGAGCTGTCGTAAGCTCATATCTACTTCGGTGCTAGGATATAGCATCGTCAAGTTGTTGGCTATTCGTAGTAGCTAATAGCAAAATATATCCCCGATTCATAGTGATATGGTCGGAGAGCTTTTAGCGTATGTCCAAGAGCCGTATCTTTATCTCTGAAAGAATATGGCTTGAAAGGCTAGAAGAATATATGATTTACGAACTCTCCGACCGCCTTTTGACAGGGCGGTTTGAGTTTTTATGACGGAGAAGACATTATGACCAAAAATATGATATTGTCATTGTTATTCTTATTAATGTGTGGGATTGTTATTCCATCTTATGCAACTGATTGGAATGATGACTATTGGGATCAGAATTTTGATGATGCGTGGGATAGAGGTAGTTTTGAAGGTACGTTTGATGTATGTTTACAAATGGATGATTTTATGGATGATGACAAACAATGCATATGCATCAAGAAAGTCATTAAATCTACTTTATCTCCAGAAGATTATCAAAAGGCTATGGAACTAACAGAGAAAGGCAGAATAGGAAGTGCTGGAAAAATTTTCAAAAAAGCTTTACCCGATGCCTTTGAAGCTTGCTTTTAATTTTATCATATTGGAGAATTTGTTATGAATAGGGACAAAGTAATATCTATCAACAAAAAAGTAATCTTAACTATTTTATGCGCATGCTTTATTGGATTACTGAGTTTTTTTGTGATTACAAAATCGGATAATAAAAGAGATAAACTTTTGGCAGAAATTGCGAAATATCAAATTCAGCAAAGCACACAAAAGACAATGAAAAATTTTGACATAACTTCTTTTAGTGGTGAATATACTGCAAATTGCCCAATCTATATTCCCTTTATTTATTATTCCCTGAATCCTAAAATCGAATTTTTAGGTGTTGACGGACAGCAAGGAGAAACCGTTTATACTTTTTTTGATAATCGTTATCTCAATTTTGGGTATTATGATCCGTCTGATATGGGGAAAGATGAACCTATTCGTCCCATTTTCAATGATCATAATGATTTGAGCCAGAAAACACCTCAAGAAGTTGCAGAAATGGTCAATTTGAAATATTGTCAGCCTATTATGCTAGCCTTAAAAAAATACAAAGATTTACCTATTCCTGAAATCGTTAAAAATATGCGTAAAGATATTTGGGGAAAACATCTTGCTAATTTGGTTGAACAAATTGAAAATGTATTCACTAGTCCTGAAGCTCATTCTCTTGAGGAAACAGAAAATGCTTTTTTATTAAGTTTTAGACAAGAATATAAAGCTCGTTGCATAGAAAGTGCTTATAAGAATCCACCTAAAAATCTTGATAATATTCATAATTTTGATAACTATGTTGAGTGTTTTTGCTCTACTTTTGGGGAAAATTTTTCCATGGAAGATATTAAGTATCTTATTGCGAATGGTGAGCCCTCTTTTCTACAAACATCGAGAGGCGCTAATTTACTGAAACAGACAACCTCAAAGTGTAAGGAGCTATAGATGAAAAAATTTTTACTTATATTGCCTCTTTGGCTATTTATGTCAGGGTGTGCAGAATTGATTGTAGAAAATAACAAATCTTATTTTGTTGAAAAGCGAGTTGCTGAAAGATATTTCAACTCTGGTAAAGGTCTTTCTGAATGGGATCCCTCTATTTATAAAATATCCGATGTTAAATATAATTATGGATCAAATGGAGAAGCTTTGTATAATCTTGTTTTATTAGATGAGAATAATAAATCCCATTATTATCCGATATCAAGAACAAATCTCATTCAGAGGGTTATTCCAGAATCATTAGTTTTAGCGGATAGTTCTGAGTATAAAAAAGCATTACAGGACAAGAAAGATTATCTTGGGGAAAAACAGAGAGAAGAAGACCTATGGCAAAAAGAAAAAATACAAAGAAAAAGAAATATTGCTCAATTTGAGAAAGCTTGTCCTGAATGTTCAAACATTTATCTAGTACATAAAAATCAAAGATGTCCACTTAGTATGAGCACGGCTATATCTCAGTGTAAGAACATTAGATATAAAAAAGATTCATCAAAAAAAATATCTGTTTACATGGAGGAATGTCCTAAAGGTGATGTCTCTATAGTTTTCTCCTATGGTACTCAATTTGCTCAGGTTGAATCTTTATTTCTAAATGGCTCATACATATTAAGAAATGCATATAATGCAGAGCAACTTGATGAAACAGTTTTTGGTTGGTGTTGGATTGCATTAACTTCTAATAATAAATAATCTTTATTAGACGTGTTAGAGGGGCTTGATTTATTTCAACGCCCTTTTCTGCGTTCCGGACATTTTAGTTATGTTTCCGAAACAAAGGCTCAACACAATCCCATACGCTGTTAAAGCTCTTTTTTATCTGCACAAACACTTTTTTTCATTTCAATTTTTTTAAGCCTGCCGTAATATATAGCATCATAATCATTTTAGGAGAAGAATATGCATGTTGTTATCGTTGGCGGCGGTGCCGGAGGTTTAAGCTGCGCCGCACGTTTAAGAAGATTAGACAATTCCGCCCAAATCACTGTTTTGGAAAAAACCGATGAAGTTTCCATAGCAAGTTGTGGTTTACCCTATTACATCAGCGGCGTTATCGCCGAACGGGCTAATATGCAGGTTGCTTCTACCTCCATGCTCAAAAAAGTGTTTGATATTGATGTGCGCTTATCCTGCGGCGTTGCCGGCATTAATCCGCAAACCAAAACCGTACACCTGCAAGACGGCGGCGAACTTTCCTATGACAAATTGGTGCTGGCCGTGGGTGCCAAAGCGTTTGTACCAAACATCAAAGGAAAAGATAATCCGCGTTGTTTTACGGTCAAAAGCTTAACTGATGCCGATAACATCAAACAATACATCGCAACTCATAATGTCCGCACGGCGGTTGTTGTCGGCAGCGGGTTCATCGGTGTTGAAGTAGCTGAAAACCTGCATGAAATGGGCATCAAAACCACCCTTGCCGAAGCAGCGACCCAAATTTTGCCGCCGCTTGATACTGACATTGTCTGCCAACTACATACCCATCTGCGCCAAAAAGGGCTTAACCTTTGCCTTAACGACGGCATAAAAGAAATTACCTCTACCGGCATTATCTTAAACTCAGACAAAGAAATTGCCGCTGATATTATCATTTTAGCCATCGGCGTCCGACCGGACACGGCATTCTTAAACAATAGCGGCATAGAATTGACCGAAAAAGGCCTGATTAAAACCAACGAATATATGCAAACAAACATCACAGATGTTTATGCCTGCGGCGACAGCGTGGCGGTCAAAGATTTTGTTTCCGGCGAACCAACGATGATTGCCCTTGCCGGCCCCGCCAACCGCCAAGGCCGGCTGATTGCCGACCATATCGCCGGCAAGCCGTATCCGTACAACGCCTCGCAGGGCACCGGCATCGTTAAGGTTTTTGACCTGACCGCTGCTTTTACCGGCAACAATGAAAAGCAACTGCAAAACAACCATATACCATACGAAAAAATGCTGATTTGGGCATCTTCGCACGCCGGTTATTATCCGAACGCCGCGCCGCTTGCCTTAAAAGTTTTATATAATCAGGAAGGAAAAATTTTGGGCGCACAAGCCGTCGGGGCTGAAAATGTTGATAAAATCATTGATGTTATCGCCACCGTTATGCGCTTGGACGGAACAACCGCCGACTTGCGCGATGCCGAGCTTTGTTATGCGCCGCCTTATTCTTCTGCCAAAAGTCCGGTTAATTTGATTGGCATGGCCATTGAAAATATCCGTCAAAAACTGATTAAGCCGTATTTTGGCACGGATTTTTCCGATATGTTTGTGTTAGACGTTCGTCCGCCGCAAAATTATGAAGCCGAGCACATTAAAGGCGCCGTGAACATTCCCGCCGCCCAAATCCGCGCACGCTTAAACGAGCTGCCCAAAGACAAACCGATTTTGGTACATTGTTTTAAGGGCTATACCAGCTACGTTGTTTGCCGAATATTAATGGCTAACGGTTTTAGCAATATATACAGCTATGCCGGCGGCTGGCAGCAATATAAAGCCGAAACAAACGACAAATAAAAAAGAACCCCCCCGCGTAAAACGCGGGGTTCTTCATATGCGGCTATAAGCCTTTAACACTGGCATCCCCTGAACGGGGCACTCA
>CALXZI010000002.1 GCA_944393205.1 uncultured Alphaproteobacteria bacterium
AAATTTATGTATTTTCTCGTCATTCTAAACCGTTTTTTTTTTTGCAATTTTAAAGAGTCTCGTGGGGATAAGTCGCAACCGGTATTTATATCATCATTCTTATGAGCCGATATGGTGCTTATTTAAAAATACGAAAAGGCAGCGTTAAGCTGCCTTTTGGTTATTTAAGTAAAACTAGAAGAGCTGATTGAACTGTTCCTCTATAATTTTACTCAATTCTGCCATATCGGTGTTCTCGTCAAACCCGATGGCGTAGATGTTCTTGCCGTTCGCGCGATATGCCTCGGCAATAGTGTCCCAGCGCTCCACACCATTCCTGTTGTACAGGATAATCTGTGGAATGTCAGGGAACATTGCCAGCATAATCCACGTATGGGTACCGGCAATACCGACGGAGGCCGTAAGTTGACGGTACAGATGGTAGTACATTTTGTGTTGTACACCTCTGATACCGAACACTTCCGTGTCTTCGGTCATGCCTGGAACATACATGTCAAACTCTTTTGCCAGAGTCTGAACAGTTTCGAGGTCGTTGACCTTATGGAAGTGCTGCCCGAGCACCAACTGTCCTTTCCCTTTCAGGAAATTGAACACCTGCGGGTTGAGGCTCTGCTGATCCGCGGTCACGCCGCATTCCCCGTCGCTGATGAGCTTTTGCGGAACCATCAGGATATTTACCTTATCCTTCAGTCCTGCAAATTGCGGCAACTTATCTGTTGCCTCGGTTGGTTCTAATTTGCGTTTTGCAAACTGAAACCAAAACTCATCGGGCAAGGTGCCGGCTTTGAGTTTTGTCAGAACGTCCGAGCTTTCCTTTTCAATCTGGCGCCGCATTTTGAACGGCACTTTCACGAGCACGTTGCTCATAAAATCCAGATTTTTAATAATGTTTTCTTGCTCGGCTTCATACTCTTCTTCAGAGTTTTTTTCCGGCATAACGGCGAGGAGTTTATCCGCCACCTCTGCGGCGACAGCCGTGAATATGCCATGACCGAAAGCGTTTCTTTCGGCGATAAACAAATTTTGAATCCTTGTTTTCATCTTTTAATAATTTTTAAATTAATAAATATCTTACATAATGTCTCACATTTTGGACATATTGTCAATATTTTTTCAAAAAAAAGCCATTTAAATGATAAAAAAACAAAAAACCAGAAGTAAAAACTTCTGGTTTTCTAAAAGACAAGCTTAATTATTCAAGGTAACCGTAGATTTTTTTTGTTTTTCTGTTGTAACGATACGGCACGAACCGAACCTTTTCGCTGTTTTTGTCAAAATCAACACATTCGGCAAAGCCCAAAACATTCGGCGCCAGTTCAACCAAGAGATGAAAAGCATCGTCGCCATGGTTGACGGCCAGAATGTTCCCATCGTGTGTGTTCATTAATCCGTGTTTTTTAACCCACAAATCATGCGGATGCCGAAAAACGGGAATCAAAGTTTCATTGCCGTTGTAATGCGAAAACAAGTACTGCACATGATATTTGTTTCCTCTTTTAAATAACTTGTCTAAATCATGCTGGCGCATCAAATGTAATTTGCGGCGCGAGCAATGAACCCAATGTCTGTTGTAAGCAAAAAAGACCTGATTTTTTTTTGCAAACAACGCTGTTGCTTTTTCTTCCATAATATAACAAAAATTGAATTAAAAATTACGTAACTTTTTAAACTTATTCGTTCTTTTGAGGTTTGTCAACCTTTCAAGATAAATATACTTGCAAAAAAGTCTTGCATTTTTTAGCGCTTATGTTAATGATAAACCACGTTTTGAAAAAGAGATTCGCTTTTTCAAGCGTTAATTGTTTGTTTTAACGTAATTTCGTGGGAGGGCAGCCATGCTCTTAACAACCACGAAACCTGATTTATGAGGTATGAAAAATGGCTAAGTCTAAAAAGAAAATTTTAGGTTTAATCAAGCTTCAGATCCCCGCCGGCAAAGCCAACCCGTCTCCTCCGGTTGGTCCTGCTTTGGGTCAGAAAGGCTTGAATATTATGGAATTTTGCAAAGCTTTCAATGCAGAAACCCAAAAAATGGAACCGGGAATTCCCGTTCCGGTCATTATCACGGCATATGAAGACAAAAGTTTCACTTTTATCACCAAACTGCCGCCGGTTGCCTATTACATTAAAAAGGCTGCCAATGTTCAATCAGCTTCCAAGGAACCTGGAAAGTCTTTTGCCGGTCAGATTACTCTGGCTCAAGTAAAAGAAATCGCCGAAACCAAAATGCCGGATTTAAACTGCTCAACGGTTGAATCCGCCATGAATATGGTTAAAGGGCAGGCAGTATCCATGGGCATCAAGGTTGTGGAGTAAGACAATGGCTGGAAAAAGAATCGTAAACGCTTATAAAAACGTTGATAAAAACAAAGCCTATGCTTTGAAAGACGCTGTTAAGCTCGTAAAAGAAAACGCAACAGCCAAGTTTGATGAAACAATTGATGTTGCCATCAACTTGGGTGTTGATCCGAAATATGCCGACCAAATGATCAGAGGTGTTTGCCAATTACCGCATGGCAATGGCAAAACCGTCCGCGTGGCTGTGTTTGCCCAAGGCGAAAAGGCCGATGAAGCCAAAGCCGCCGGTGCTGATATCGTTGGCGCAGAAAATCTGGTAGATTCAATTTTATCCGGTAAGATTGAATTTGATCGTTGCATCGCCACGCCTGATATGATGGGTATGGCCGGTCGCGTCGCCAGAGTTTTGGGTCCGAAAGGCTTAATGCCGAACCCGAAATTAGGGACGGTAACCGCTGATGTTGCGACAGCCGTACAAAAAGCTAAAGCCGGTGAAGTTCAGTACCGTGTTGAAAAATCCGGTATTGTTCATGCCGGAATTGCCAAAGCTTCGTTTAGCGAAGATAAAATTTACGATAATGCTAAAATGTTTATTGAAACCATTATCAAAGCTAAACCGCAATCCTT
The DNA here is from genome assembly GCA_944393205.1 of uncultured Alphaproteobacteria bacterium. Classification (GTDB taxonomy): domain Bacteria; phylum Pseudomonadota; class Alphaproteobacteria; order RF32; family CAG-239; genus CAAFZY01. The sequence continues at coordinate 2,926 of CALXZI010000002.1, forward strand.
AAAAGGGACATATTTAAAGAAAATTTCTTTAAGTTCCACCATGGGTGTTGGCGTTAAGGTTGACAGCCAAGCGCTGTAAAATCTTGAATAAAAACCTTAAAAAGCACCGCTAATATATTGGCGGTGCTTTTCTATTGTGTGAATTGTAAGGTTTTGACTTTTAATATCAAATATGTCTTGTAAGCCAACCGTCCAAATATTCTGACCATTGAGGTGTCCCCATTTCCGTGAAAAATTCTCGCAAAAAAGCCACTAAAAAATCATGACGTTCTTGAGCCATTTTCTTTGCAGTTTGGGTTTGCATGGTATTTTTTAATTTCAGCAACTTGTCAAAAAAATGATTGATGCACGGATCTTGTGCTTGTTTGTACTGTTCAAGCGTCTGGTTTTCATCTGGAAAAAAATCAGGCTTAAATAATGGCCGATGTTTAGCCGTGTTATAAGCAATTGTGCGGCAAATGCCAATAGCACCGATGGCATCAAGCTTGTCAGCGTCAGAAAGGACCATCTGTTCAAGCGTGTCAAATTTAGGGTTGGCGCCTGATTTGGAAAAACCGATAGCATCAATTGTCGTTAAGATTTGTTGTATTTTGTTCTCGGGCAAGTTGAGCGTATGTAAAAAATTGTTAGCGCGCTGACCGTCGGGATTGATTTTATAATCATCCACATCGTGTAAAAGGGCTGCCATCAATACCACAAAGGCGTCAGCTTCTTTTTCATAAGATAAAATTTTTTCAGCATTATGATAGACGCGTTCAATATGGTCAACACCATGGCCGGAAGATTCTTTTTCCATGATTTGCTTAACAAATTGATAAGTTTTTTCAAGCATAAGAAACCTCATATACATATTGCATTATCTGAAGTATAAAATTTCGCCCAAACAAGTCAAGTTTTTCTTGACATATCCTGATTTTGTATATATAAGACACTTGCTTGAACAGATACAATGCATCTGTTCGCACTGTCCAAGACCGTAGGCGGCCTCTAAAAAAGCGAATCATCAGAGCTTTGGTCTTAATTTCCTACGCAGACGGAGTAGCAAGATTTTTTAATCCTTTTTTCTCCCGGACAGGTTAGGTGCCATATTAAGGTTTGGAAACAAGCTAAAATATGGTTGTGGTAAAACAATATTGTCAGAAATGATAATATTATAATTGGAGACAATAAGTGAACCGCGATGAAAAGAAAGAACTCTTAAACGAGCTGCACGAGCTGTTCAACAATTCTGAAGTCGTCGTCATTTCGCATTATAAAGGTTTGACGGTGGCCGAAGTTTCTGAATTGCGTAATGTTGTCCGCAAAGCGGGTGCTGGGTTTAGAGTTACCAAAAACCGGATTACGAAACTGGCTCTTAAAGACACAAAGTTTGAAGGTTTGGCTGATTTATTCACCGGTCCGACGGCAATCGCTTTTGCCCAAGATCCTGTTTCAGCCTGCAAAGCTTGTGTTGAATTCGCAAAAAACAATGAAAAATTGGTTATTGTCGGTGGCGCACTGTCAACCGGTGTTCTGACCCTCAATGAAATCAAACGTTTGGCCACCATTCCGTCTATGGACGAACTGCGCGCCAAGATCATTGGTCTGCTTCAGGCTCCTGCCGCCCAATTGGCAAGAGTTACCAAAGCATACAGCGAAAAAGAAGCTGCATAAAGTTTTATGTAATTTGTTGAAATTTAATTTTAATTTAGTTGGAGAAATAAAATGGCAGATTTAGCCAAATTAGTAGATGAATTATCAGCTTTGACCGTTATGGAAGCTGCTGACTTGTCCAAAATGTTAGAAGAAAAATGGGGCGTTTCCGCCGCTGCTGCTGTTGCAGTCGCTGCTGGCGGCGCTGCCGGCGGTGCCGCTGCTGCTGAAGAAAAAGACGAATTTGATGTTATCTTGGCAGAATCCGGCGCTAACAAAATTAATGTCATTAAAGAAATCAGAGCCATTACTCAATTAGGCTTGAAAGAAGCCAAAGATTTGGTTGATGGCGCACCGAAGACGGTTAAAGAAGGCGTTGCTAAAGCTGAAGCTGAAGAAATCAAAGCTAAACTTGAAGCCGCTGGCGCTAAAGTTGAATTGAAGTAATTTCTTTAAGACAACAAAGAAAACCTGCTTTTGGGCAGGTTTTTTTGTTGTTCAAAATTCAGACATTCGGAATTGCCGGTACAAAATTTATCGCCATAAACAGAAGGCGAAACGTAAAACCGAACATTATTTCCGAATATATCTTTTAAATCGCTTTTATGTTTTTTAAGGAGGCTAATAATATCCTTAAGACTATTGACGGTTAAGAGCATAATAATTTTTTATCATGCATGATAAATAAAATTTCAAGAAATGCAAAAAAAACACTTGATTATTTTTTATTTCTGGAATATCTGTTGCTTGTCTTTTAATAAAAAGTGCGGCCGTGGCGGAATTGGTAGACGCGTAACGTTGAGGTCGTTATGAACTAAGTTCGTGAAGGTTCAAGTCCTTTCGGCCGCACCAAGTTTCTTTCTTAAAATTAAACCATATCCTTATCCGAGGGTGCTTTTTAAGCAGAGGAGGTCGTCATGTTGAGAATCTACAAATCCGAAGATGGCGGAAAACTTGTTAAGCTTAAGAAAAACCGTATAACTCCGCTTTCATGGTATAATTTGATTAATCCCAGCACGGAAGAAATGGAAAAAGTTTCCGCGCAATTAAATCTTGATGCCGATATGCTTAAAAACGCCTTGGATTTTGACGAGCGTTCGCGGGTTGAATTTGAAGACGGCGTATTATCTCTGATTGTTAATCTGCCGTGGATGAATGATGATGGTAAATTTGACACTTTGCCGTGCGGACTTTTTTTCACCAAGCATAATTTTATGACCATTTGTTCACATGAAAATCGGATTATCGGCGCATTTAATAAAAATACCGCCAAAACTTTTGATACGCGTGAACGCGGTCGTTTTTTGTTAAGCATATTGTCAAAGTGCACGCAATTTTACCTGAAATATCTGGCGATGCTCAATCAAAAAACCGAAGAAATTGAATATTCTTTGCGCAAAACGACCGAAAATAAAGTGCTTTTTAAACTGATGGAAATCCAAAAGGCGCTGGTTTATTTTACAACAGCCTTAAAAGACAACCATCTTGTGTTGCTAAAGATATTGCGTATGATTAATTCACCGGCTATGCGTAAATTGGTTAAATTTACTGATGACGATATTGATTTGCTGGAAGATGTAATTGTAGATAACAAACAAGCCATAGAGATGGTGGATATGCACCGTTCCATTTTAGAAGGCATGATGGATGGTTTTGCATCCATCATCAATAACAATTTAAATCTGGTTATGAAATTTTTGGCCGCTATTACGATTGTTTTATCCATTCCGACCATGTTGGCAAGTTTTTGGGGGATGAATGTTTCCGTTCCCGGAGCCGATAATCCGCATGGTTTTTTGATTGTGATGGGTGGATCAGTGCTTGCGACGATTTTAATCATTATTTATTTTCGCAAGAAAGGAATGTTTTAAATAAAAAATCTCTACGCCGAAAACAGAAAATATAAAAGCACACCCTTTGGTGTGCTTTTATTGCGTTTTAAGCAAAATTTATAACCAATTTAAGAAACGCCCGCCGGCATCAAAAATAATTTTGAAGAACAACAATGCCAAAACGGTCAGAATCACAACTCGGATGATTTTATTCCCGTTTTTAATGGCCAATCCGGCCCCTACATAGTTTCCGGCAATACTGAAAATAGCCACTGTTAATCCGAGCGGAATCAACACCACGCCGTTATATAAAAAGATCATTAAAGAGGATATATCAGCTGTCATATTCACAATTTTAGCATTTCCTTCGGACTGTAGCAATCCCATTTTAGCAATACCGGAATAAACCAAAATCAGAAAAGTGCCTGAAGCCGGTCCGTAAAATCCGGCATACATGGCCAAAAACAAAGTTGAGATTGAAACAATGATATATTGCCATTTACGTGAAATCGGCTTAACGTTTTTCGGCTCCAGATCCTTTTTAAGCAAAACATACATCGCTATGAGCGGCAACAGAATCAGCAGTAGAATTTTAAAAATTACTTCATTAACCATCAAAGCAAAATTAGCACCCAAGATACCGCCGACAATTGCCGTCAGTACGCCGATGATGGCTAAATTATAATCAATGCACTTATGTTTGCAATAACGTATGGTAGCCACGATAATACCGCAAGTAGCTGAAAGCTTGTTGGTAAATACGGCCGAATGAGCGGGTAACCCAGCAATCATATATGCCGGAAGTGAAATCAATCCGCCGCCGCCGCCAATTGAATCGACCACGCCGGCCAAAAAAGCAAAAGGACAAACGATTAAAAACATAGATAAAGTAAGTTCTTCCATGGGACGCCTCTCATAATGATACGACACTTTACTGATAATGAAATATATTTTTTCTTGTGTCAAGTGTGAGATTCCGCCTGTGTACAGGGGTTAAAGAGTATTTTCCTGTATATATTTCAAAAAGAATCTTTTAATGCCTGATAAAATTCATATAATATCATAATGTTTTTTATGGGAGAGTGTATTTTGATTTTAGGCATAAGTATTGCGGTTTTGGCATTTGTTGTTGATCAGGCAAGCAAATGGTGGGTCGCCGCTTTTTTGTCCGAACGCTCGTTGCCTTTGGCGCTAACTCCGTTTTTTAATCTGGTGGAAGCATGGAATACCGGCGTCAGCTTTTCTATGTTTGACGGCGGCGGTATTATGGGAGCGGTTTTGTTATCTGCTTTTGCTTTGGTGGTGGTGGTGTTCCTGTTATCGTGGCTTCATCACGAATCTGCCGCGTCGGTACAGGTCGCTTTGGGATTGATTATCGGCGGTGCATTAGGCAATGTTTTTGATCGCCTGCGCTTTGGAGCCGTATATGATTTTCTGGATTTTTATTATCGGAATTGGCATTGGCCGGCGTTTAATGCCGCGGATGCTTTTATTTGCATCGGCGCAGTCGTTATTGTCATTCACAGCCTTTTAAACCATAAAAAACAATCATTAAAGGAGATTGACAAATGAAAAAGATGTTGAGTTTGATGTTAGTGTTATCCGTTGTGTTAAGTGCGTGCGGTCTGACCAAAAAAGATTTAGGGCTAAATCGCAGTACACCGGATGAAACAAAAGTAGAAATCCGTCAGCCGCTTGACCTTCCGCCGGATTTTGATACATTGCCGGAATAAAAGTGTATATCTTGAGGTAGAGGATGAAGAAAACAATATATCTTATTGTTTTGTATGTTTTGTTTTTTCCGCTGTTAGCTTGGGCGGAACTTCTTCCGATGGAAGAATTTTCGCTTCCGAACGGTCTACGCGTTATTGTTATATCAAATCACAAAGCTCCCATTGTCAAACAAATGCTGTGGTACAAGGTGGGAAGTATTGATGAACCGGTAGGAAAAGGCGGCGTTGCCCATCTGTTGGAGCATTTAATGTTTCGCGGCACCAAAAATATTCCGGATTCTGGTTTCAATGAAATCGTGGCACGGCACGGTGCTGACAGCAATGCTTTTACCTCAACGGATTTTACGGCATATCACGAGCTTTCGGATATCAGTCGTCTTGAGGTCATGATGGCGTTGGAAGCCGATCGGATGGTTAATCTTGAGTTTGAACCGGAAGCTTTTAAGGCCGAGCGGCAAATTGTTTTTCAAGAACGCAAACAACGTATTGATAACAACCCAACGGCTCAATTTGGCGAACTTCTGAACACAATGCTGTGGCAAAAATCGCCGTATGCCCGTCCGGTGACTGGAACTGAAGAGGAGATTTTAAATCTGACGCCGGCCGACGTTCGCTCTTTTTACCAAACGTATTATTCACCGGCCAATGCCGTGTTGGTTTTATCCGGCGATATCAATCTTACAGAGGCCCAAATTTTAGTGCAAAAATATTTTGGTTCCATCACAAAAAAAACGCCAAAATCAGATAAAGACGATGCTGATGAAAGAGAACGTCTCTCTGCAGGCAAATATCACACAACGGTTCAAATGCAAATGCGCCATCCCGAAGTTCGGACGCCGCGGGTGGTCAGACAATATCTCGTGCCATCTTTAAAAGAAGATGTGCGTAAGGCATATGCTTTAATGGTATTTGCGCAATATCTCGGTGGTGGCGACTCTTCCTTTTTAAATAAAGAATTAGTGCTGTCCGGACGAGTAGCTGCTGCGGCGGCCTCGTACAGCTTGTTGTCACGCGGGGCAGGGGTCTTTGCGGTTTCGGCAGTGCCGATGCGCGCACAAACGGCGTTAAAGACCGAAACCTTACTGTCGCAAGCCGTGCAACAAGCGATGAATGCATTGGATAAAGAAAGTACCGAGAAAGAAAAACAAAAAATTCTCTCCGGCTTGGTGTATATCAAAGATAATCCTTCTGATGCGGCGATGCTTGTCGGACAAATGGCGGCTTTGGGCTTTTCTCTTGCCGATATTAACGCTTATGAAGACAATATTCGGCAGGTAACGACAGAGGAAATCAAAACCATAGTGCTTGATATGATTGAAAATGCGCCTTCGGTAACTGGTTTTTTATTGCCCGCTGAATATGCGGCAACAACCACGGAGAATGATTGATGTTTAAGGCGTCATTAAAAAACAAATGGTTGACGGCTCTGGCAAATATAGCTGTGCTTGCCGTTTTGATATGTGCCGTTCGCACGGCTTGGCTTGTATATCATCAGCAAGGGCTTGATGTTGATAAAATTTTCGCCGAATCTATGTTAAAAGAAAAATCTTTTACAAAAATGCCGGTAGAAATAAAAACCCCGCTGGGCATTAACTTTTGGTTGATTGAAGATCATACGGTGCCGATTGTTGCTGTAAGCTTTATTTTTGAACGCGCCGGACGTGCTTATGATCCGGATAAGAAAACGGGAAGAGCTTTAATCGCAGCCAATATGTTAGTCTACGGCGCCGGAAGCCGCGATCGTCAAGACTTTCAGGAAATGCTGGAATTAAACGGTATTCGTATGGGGTTTTCGGCCGGTCGCGAAGATTTGTCCGGCATGGTAATTACACCGACCGTCAACCAAAGCACGGCTTTTACCCTGTTGCGCGATGCTCTGACATCACCGCGTTTTGATTTGGCTGATTTACGTGTGGAGCAGACGCAGAGTGCCGAGGCCTTGCAAATACAACAAGAAAATCCATCTTCGGTTTTAAATTTGGCATTCGCTAAAGAAATTTTCGGAGCCGAGCATCCCTTTGCACGCAACCCGTTGGGCAAAGAAGAAGATATCTTCAATTTAACTGCCGAGGATTTGTATGATTGGCTGAAGAGTTCTTTAGCAAAAGATGTTTTAATCATTGGCGTGGCCGGAGACATAACGCCGGAAGCGGCGGCCTCCGCCGTTGACGGAATTTTTGCCGCATTGCCGGAACATAACGCTAATAAAGATATTCAATCGCCGGATATAAAATTTGAACCGCGCGTTAAACACCTTGAGCGCGATACGGCGCAAACGATTGCTGTTTTTGCCGCAGCCGGTACCGAACGTTTTGCTCCGGATTTTTATCCTTTATATATGGCAAATCATGTGTTCGGAGGTTCCGGTTTGACATCGCGTTTATCGCTTAAAGCCCGTGAAAAAGAAGGATTGACTTACGGCATATACACTTATTTATCCACCGATGAAAAAACACCGTTGATTTTAGGTCAATTTTCGGCCACACCGGAAAATTACCCGTTGTTGCAAAAGATTTTGCAAGAAGAATGGCAGGCGTTTGCCCGTAACGGTTTAACGCCGGAAGAACTGGAAACGGCGCGTAATTATCTGTTGGCTTCGTATAATTTACGCTTTGATTCCGTTGCCGGTCTTGCCGATATGTTAACGGCGATGCAAAAATACCGTCTGGGTTTGGATTTTTTGCAAAAAAGAAACGATTATGTTCGTGCCGTGACATTGGAGCAGGTTAATGCCGCCGCCGCTAAATATTTTTCTGTTCAACCGGTTGAAATGCATATCGGTCAAGGTAACAATATGGCAAAAGATGATTAAAAAGGAGCAAGAAAGAAAAATGTTCGGATTAAATAAAAACAAACAAAACACCAAGGCTTGGAAAAAATTGGTCAGTGAATACAAACGGTTTAAAAAAGTTGAAATGCGAGATTTATTTGCCGCTGATAATAAACGGGCGGCAAAGTATACGTTGCGTGTGAATGATTTGATTTTGGATTATTCCAAAAACCGTTTTGATGAGAAAGTTTTGGCTTCATTGCTGGCTTTGGCATACGAACGTAAAATTCCCGAAAAAATCAACTCTATGTTCACCGGTGACAAAATAAACATAACCGAAAAACGTTCCGTTTTACATGTTGCGTTGCGCAATCGTTCGGGGCGGGCTGTGTTAAGCGGTGGCCAAGATGTTATGCCGCAAATTAATGAAGTCTTGTTAAAAATGAAAAAGTTTTCCGATGCGGTCCGCTATGGCGAATTCAAAGGCTACACCGGTAAAAAATTAACCAACATCGTCAATATCGGCATCGGCGGTTCGGATCTGGGACCGGTCATGGTTTGTGAGGCGCTGCGCAAGTATTGTGCTAAAGATATTAATTGTTATTTTATATCAAATATTGATGGTACTGCCTGTGCCGAAATATTAAATAAGCTTGATCCGGAAACGACCTTGTTTATCATTGCCTCCAAAACATTTACCACGATTGAAACTTTAACCAATGCTAAAACTTGCCGCCGTTGGCTGGTTAACGCGTTGGGTGAACATGCCGTTGACAAGCATTTTGTTGCACTTTCCACCAATCGGGAAGAGGTCGTCAAATTCGGTATTAATCCGGATAATATGTTTGCATTTTGGGATTTTGTCGGCGGCCGCTATTCTCTATGGTCAGCAATCGGATTGATTATATGCATTGCCATCGGTTTTGAAAATTTTGAAAAACTTTTGGAAGGTGCTTATGCCATGGACGAGCATTTCCGTACGGAGCCGTTGGCAGAAAATATACCGGTAATTATGGCACTGTTGGGCATTTGGTATAATAACTTTTTTAATATTCATCGTTATGCGGTTATTCCTTATGACCAATATTTGCGTTTTCTGCCAGCTTATTTGCAACAGTTGGATATGGAAAGCAACGGCAAATCGGTTGATAGAGAGAATAACTTTGTCAAATACGCCACCGGTCCGGTATTGTTCGGCGGTGCCGGTACTGATGTCCAACATTCATTTTTCCAACTGTTGCACCAAGGGACAGAAATGGTTCCGGTTGATTTTATCGTGCCGGCAATATCGCACAATGAAATCGGCAACCACCACGAAATTTTGCTTTCCAATGTGTTGGCGCAAGGAGAGGCGTTAATGAAAGGGAAAACAGTTGCTGAAGCTGCAGAAGAATTGCACAAAGCCGGAAAAAGCAAAGAAGAAGTGGAAGCCTTAAAAAAATATAAGAGTTTCAGCGGTAATCGGCCGTCCAACACCTTGTTGCTTAAGAAAATTGATGCTTTTTCATTAGGGATGTTGATTGCTTTATATGAACACAAGGTTTTTGTTCAAGGGATGATTTGGAACGTTAATTCGTTTGACCAAATGGGAGTGGAACTTGGCAAACAAATGGCATTGAAAATTTTGCCGGAGTTGGAAGGTACATATTTTGCTGATAAGCACGATTCTTCAACGCTGGCTCTGATTAAAGCCGTCCGCAAGTTTCGCAAATAACAACAGGAATTGAAACATGACAATCCGTATTTTACCGGATAATCTGATAAACCAAATTGCTGCCGGCGAAGTGATAGAGCGTCCGGCTTCCGTGGTCAAAGAGCTGGTGGAAAACGCCATTGATGCCGGTGCTGAAAATATTGAGGTCGGCTTGGTTGGCGGCGGTAAAAACCTGATTGCCATAACCGATGACGGTAAAGGGATGTCTGGCGAAGAATTAAATTTGGCTGTTGAACGTCATGCGACTTCAAAACTTCCCGACGATGATTTGTTTAATATCAAACATTTAGGTTTCAGAGGTGAGGCACTGCCATCCATTGCCGCTGTTTCGCGTATGACCATCACCACACGCCAAAAAGCTTCTGAAAACGCTTGGCAATTAAGCATAACCGGCGGTGTGAAATCAGAAATGCAACCGGCGGCTTTATCCAGAGGCACCAATATTGAAGTACGCGATTTGTTTTATGCCACGCCGGCGCGTTTAAAATTTCTGAAAGCAGATAGTGCCGAAGCGGCGCAATGCATTGATATTGTCAACCGCATAGCCATGGCCAATCCGCACATAGCTTTTTATCTGACAAGCGAAGGACGTAAACGCATATCCTTAAATGCCTGTTCGGGTGAGCTTTTGGAGGCAAGGTTAAAACGCATTAGCGAGGTGATGGGCAAAGAATTTGCTGATAATTCAATTTTAATAAACGCTTCACGCGAACACATTCACATCAGCGGCTATGTCAGTCTCCCGACTTTAAATAAAGCCAATTCCTTGGCGCAATATTTATTTGTCAACAGCCGTCCTGTGCGCGATAAACTCCTTTTAGGCGCAATCAAAGGCGCCTATCAAGATGTTTTAGCATCAAACCGCTATCCGTTATGCGCGTTGTTTATTGATGTTGATCCGGCTTATGTTGATGTCAATGTGCACCCGACCAAAGCCGAGGTTCGTTTTTATGATGCCGCAGCTGTCCGCGGTTTATTGGTCGGCGCCATTCGCCACGGACTTGCTTTAGGTGATAAAGTTGTGGCCGACACGTTGGATTTGTCGGCTTTCGTGCATGACAATGTTCCGTCTTTTAATCCGTCGCAAACGCAGACAACATCGGTACAACCACAAAAGCTTTCTTTTGCCGAAGATGCTTATGAGATGAAAATGCCGGAACCCAAACTTCATACGCTGTTACCGCCGTTTTCAGCGACGCGCCGTGTGCAAAATCCATTGCCGGAATTGGAACGCCTTTATTCGGTCAAAACCGAAGAATCGGCTTCGGGTGTTCCAACTGATGAAATCGGTCCGTTGGGTTTGGCTAAAGCCCAGTTTCATGATACTTACATCATATCTCAAGCCGAAGACGGCATTGTCATCATTGATCAGCATGCCGCCCACGAGCGGATAGTGATGGAAAAGTTAAAAAGCTCTTTGGCGTCCGGTCAAAAAGTAGTCACCCAAATACTTTTGATTCCGGAAATTGTGGACTTAAGTGCCTCGGAAAAAGAAAACATTCTTTCGCAAGCCGAAAATTTGGCCAAAATGGGGTTGGTGGTTGAAGAATTCGGCCAACAAGCGGTCATCGTCCGTGAGATTCCGGCATTGATAAGCGGTGCCGACATCCGCCGCTTGGTGATGGATTTGGCGGCTGAAATCGCCGAATGGGGCGGGGAGTTTTCCTTAACCGACAAACTGCATCACATCTGTGCGACCATTGCCTGCCATGGCTCCGTGCGTGCCGGACGGCGTTTAAATATTGATGAGATGAACCGTCTGTTGCGCGATATGGAAAAAACCGAACATTCCGGCCAATGCAATCATGGACGCCCGACCTATGTTGAATTAAAATTAAGCGATATTGAAAAACTCTTTGCCCGCCGTTAATCCTTGCCTTGAAATTTTTTGAGCTGTGATTATCTGAAACACTGAAAACAGTTTCAACAAAGGAGTTTTTTTATCATGGGAACATTGCTCAAATATCTTTTATATGCCTTGATAATCATTGTGATTTATCTGTTAGGTGTCGGTTTTTACGAAGGTACGTTCAACCGCGATTCAACGGTTGGGGAAATTTCTTCCGATGTGGCACAGGGGACTAAACGTGTCATCCGCGATGGCTATGATTCAACCAAAGAGACCATTAAAGACGGTTATCAGGCTGCTAAAGACAAAATTGAAGAACATAAAGACGAAAATAAATCTGCCGAACCGGCATCCAAACTTGAAGAAGAACCATCTTCTGCACAAACTTCCGCATCCGGTGGTTTTGTTGAAAATTAATTTCCTGAAGTAACCTATAAAATCCCTCTGTCGGGGATTTTTTTGTGTTGTTTTAAAATAGGACAAACTCCGCTTGTAAAAAAGAGGAATGCAGGTTTTAATCTTGGTAAAATAGGATTTATTACTCAACAAACATATAAAAACACTTGCAAACGCAAAAAATAAATGCTTTCTTCTTATAAGAAGGGCAATGCTTTCAAAACAAATATATCAAAACCGGAAATTATATGAAAGTTTTGGGCATCGCTCAATATTATAAAATCATCTTCATGCTTTTCCCTGGGATTATTTATGGCTATAAAGCCAGTAAAGCACAACATCTCGGCTCGGAAATCCCACTGCCGCCGATTATGTATATGCAGATTGTAAGCTATATATATTGGGGTGTTTTATTGCTTTCTTTAATTTGGGCGACATATCAGAGCTTTGGCAAACAAAAACCAAACGAGGCGATTGCGGCCGGCCGCAAAAATCCATAACGCTCTTTAGACATGGTGTTATCTTTTTTTGAAGTATTGAAAACGCAGAAATCAGGCAATTAAAAGTCATTTGGGGGAATCGGCTTTTTCTTCATCGGAGATTTTTTCCACAATGACGGCAGATTTCTTGAATTTTTTCCATTTGTTTTGAATTTCTTGCCAGAAAGTAAGTTTGTCTTCGCAAGTTTTGGTGGTTTCATTCCATTCGCGGCCGTTTTCTTCACATTTTATCCGGTCCATATTGGCGTAACGATACCAACCGTATGCGCCGCAACCGATGATAACGACAATCAAAAGAATTTTGATAATGTTTTTTAAAAAGAACCATACGCCCCATAAAAACACAATACCGAGCATAATCGTTTTGTTTAAGAATGCATCTTTTTCCAAAACAAACGCCAGAAATCCGTAATAAGCCAAAAGCACAATGGCCAGCACACTCACCGGCGATCGCAGGCATAAACGCCATAATCTGTTTGCCAAGTTTGTTTTATCATTACTCACCGGTAATCATCTCCAATTCATTTTACAATCTCTAATATATTTTTATATGGAAATAAAAAAAAAGCAAGATTTAGCGCAAAAATGCAACAATAAAAAACCTACGTTTTAACTTGATGCAGCAGAGAGTGTAGAAAGCTTCTTATATAAAGCAGAATATTTAATCTTGCGTGATTGACAAAAATATGCTATGAATAAAAACAGATGTTTTAATCAAACGTACCCCTGATGTTTATACAAGGAGAATCGGAATGGATGAGCAGAGTTTAAGAGATGTTTTTAAGAATTTTATCCTTCAATCGGAAGAACTTGCAATCGCTGATTATGACGAAAATATGGAGATGGAGATTTTAATTAATAATCGTGATAAGCGTAAAATTTTCCAATTGCTTTTGGATAATATGCCGGATTATAGAAGTTCTCAAGGCTATATTCACGACTATGTTCAGGCCTTGTCCTTTTTCTCCAAAGAGCAGATGAAACAAGTATTGCAAACTGTTTTATCCGGTAGTGTGACAGATACAGAATCTCCTCAACGTTTTGCAATCATTATGGAAAGTATAAAGACCGGTAAATTATCTCTTGAAGAAACCCAAGATATTGCTCCGGAAAATTTTAGCCGAACGCTCATAAAAAATTGTTATGATAATCAGGATTTGTTTATGAACACCAAAGGGTTTCAGCAAATATACAAAAAGATAGAGCAACTGCAAGCTTATTATAATGAGCGTGTCAGTCACAAACTTTATGAAATGTCCCACGAAGTGTATAAAAGTACGCTAGGCGATAAGGAAGATTATTGGGACGCTCATGTCTTTACAAGAACGCTTTTAGAACAACATTCCACATGGCAGAATACGGCGGCTTCTTTGTTAGATGAACTCCTTCAAGAAGGATATTATAAAAAATATTATAACATTGAATTTTATAATGCTACCTTGCGTGATTTTTTTCCGGAATTAAAAGAAAAAATAGATACGGTTATCACTAGAGATACTTTGAAAGATATGTTGGAGCGAAACAAACGCGAGTTGTTTATCCGTAAATGTTTGCGAAATACCGAGATTGACGGCCAGAAAATTGAGCGGTTTGACAGACGCTTGATTAAAGATATTGCCAATACCGATTTGCAAGACCCCAAAGTCATTAGTAAAATGGTTCAGTTGTTTTATAAAGTCAACTCACGTCCGGAAACATACGGTTCAAGTTATAATATTTTTTATCCTAATGAGATAACGGCGCAGTTGGTAAAATTGGATGATAAGTATGTTCAAGATTGGATGTGGCCGGTTCTATCCGAGGTTCGCAAGGAGATTATAGGCACAAGAACCTGTGATCCCAAAAAATTATTTGACGCTTGCAAAGCATGGAAACTAAATCCGAAATTCTGGAAAAAAGAGGCAATAAAAATCGGCAAAATGCCTTTGAAAGCCCGAATGGTTGCCAGTGCAATTTTGAATAGCATTGATGAAGAAGGACATGAAAATTATTCACAAGATTGGATACGCGACAAAAGTTTACGTGCTGATTTTTGGCAGAAAATGGCCGAAGCTCAAAACATGGGCTGGGATAATGCCATTGTCAAATACTGTAACGATGATGTAAGCAGTAGGCGTCGTTTTTTAAGCTGTTATCAGTCGGTTTTATCCGGAGACGAGAGTAAGCTAATTGCCAGAACATCCACATTAGATGAACTCATAACGCACCAAGATAGTATCAAACATCAAATGCGGCGCTTGGTTTATTCCACACCGAAAGAAAGAGAATATTTTATCAGCAATTATAATATAAAAAAATGGGATGATTTTAATCTTTCGGCGCAACAACGGTGTACAAACCTGATTATATCCTTTTTAGGAAAGGAACAAGGACTTTCCGAAGTTAAGAACTGGCGCTTGGATGAAAAGTACAAAGAGTTGTATGCACAAAATCAGGACTGGATTGTACCGGCGAGTTTTATTACAGCCCAAACATTTGGGTGTTATTTTCCAACGTATTTGAAAAAAACATCACCTTATATGGATGTGCATGATGCTGTGTATTGGTTGCCAAAAGATTTATCGCCTGAAAATCGGGACTCATTCAGGCAGTTTATGCTCAACAACATTATTTATGTAGATGACTCGGGAAAAAGGCATCATCGTCCGATACAAGAATTGTCTACCATTGCACGTAACTGGAACAGCTTAAAACCGGAAGAACAAAAACAAAAATATAGCGAAGTGCTGGCCATATGTCGCGCTCATGTTTACGAAAATCAAGAATTTTCTAATTTTGCGGCCGAGGCAGTGCGTTTTGGCGTCAGTGAAAGCGAATATAAAAATTGTGAAGACATCTATAAGGCAGGTTTAAATGTTCCGGAACCGTTTGACAGTGCAAAAACATATAAATTCGGCAAATATACGGGACGTTTTTTGCCACGTGATGATGTACGGACAGGGTTTTTCGGCGAACATACCGATTGCTGCCAACGTTTTGGAGGTGTCGGCCATGCCTGTGCGGAATCAACTGTCAAAGACGATTATTCGCAGTTGTTTGTTATTGAAAATGAAAAGGGGAATATTGTCGCTGGTAGTTGGACATGGGAAAATACCGAGGGAAAATATCGCGATGTCTGCTTTGATAATATTGAGGCCATCGGCGAATTTAAAAGTCATCCTATGGTTAACAAGATATATGAAATGGCGGCTAAAGATTTATGTGAGACGCAAAACGTGCGGAAGGTGACAGCCGGTATAGGTTATCAAGATGCTGACACTTCGCGTTATGAAGTCACGGAAAGCATTCCTCTGCCATCATTGTACGGCAATCAGTATACGGATGCGCATTCACAAGTGTTAATACGTGAAAACAAAAATGCCTTGCCGCTGGATAAAAGCAAGGAAAGCGAACGCTATGTTCGCGATGCCTGCTTTTTAGATGAGGAAATAATGGATAAAATTTCCGAAAAGTGTTTTCCAACCTCGGATGCAAATTTACAAACGCCGAGGCGTATTGAAGGGAAAGTTTTAGTAGATAAAGAAAAAGGCGTTGTCGGGTATTGTTTGTATGACAGTAAAGAAAAAGAGATTTATGATATGGCGGTTTTACCGCAGTATCGTAAAGATAAAAATAAATCTTCGTTAAAATTATTGGGCGAGGTCATTAAACATGTGCGCAAAGAAGGCGGCGAATGGTCGGCCGAGTTACGCGATAAAACCACGCTACGTTATATGGAAGCTATGAAAGAACGTGGTTTGGTATCAATGCAAATACAGGATATTGACCACGAAATGAGCGACGGTAGCAAGGTTTATCGGGTTACATTCAGCCCCATCATAAGAAAAGAATCCAAAGAAAAGCAAATAAACCGCATAACGACCGTCAATAATGATGAACGAGGATAAAATATTAACTTTTGAACAGTAAAATCAATTTTAGGCCGCTTTTTTTGCCCATAGAGAAAAAAGCGGCGTTTTATACTGGGTATAAATTTCAAAAAAAACTTTTGTCCGAAAGCGATTTTTGCTATATTGCCGGCAGTTGAAAAATTAAAATATGAGGAAAAATCTATGGAAGAAAACGAAATTGCCGGCGTGCCGACCGCGGCCGAGAACATTACCCCGACCATGATTACCGAGGAAATGCGCCGCTCATATCTTGATTATGCCATGAGCGTGATTGTTTCCCGTGCGTTGCCGGATGTTCGCGACGGCTTAAAACCGGTGCATCGCCGTATTATTTATGCGATGTATGAAAACGGCTATGACTGCACCAAACCTTATCGCAAATCTGCCCGTATCGTCGGCGAGGTTTTGGGTAAATACCACCCGCACGGCGACAGCTCGGTTTATGAGGCTATGGTGCGCATGGCGCAACCGTTTTCCATGCGTCTGCCGCTGATAGACGGGCAGGGCAACTTCGGTTCCATGGACGGCGACGGCGCCGCGGCTATGCGTTATACCGAAGCCAGACTTGCCAAGGTCGCCCACAAGCTGATTGAAGACATTGAGTACGACACGGTTGACTTTATGCCCAACTATGATGAAAGCGTGCAGGAACCGACGGTTTTGCCGGCGCGTTTTCCGAATTTGCTGGTCAACGGTTCCAACGGTATCGCCGTCGGTATGGCAACCAACATGCCGCCGCACAACTTGGGCGAAGTGATTGATGCCTGCTGCGCTTATATTGATAATCCTGACATCACGCCCGATGAGCTGGTCAATATCGTTCCGGGGCCTGATTTCCCGACCGGTGGTTTGATTTTGGGTCAAGGCGGCGCCAAATCGGCTTATCTGACCGGCCGCGGCTCGGTGATGATGCGCGCCAAATGCACGATTGAAGAAATCCGCAAAGACAAAGAAGCCATCATCGTCCATGAGATTCCGTATCAAGTCAACAAAGCCGCGCTTGTTACCCGCATTGCCGAGCTGGTTAAAGAAAAACGGGTGGACGGCATCTCCGACATCCGCGACGAGTCCGACCGTCAGGGCGTGCGCGTGGTGATTGAAATCAAAAAAGATTTTCAAGCCGATGTGGTGTTAAATCAGCTTTATAAATACACACCGTTGCAAACGAGTTTCGGCATGAATATGTTGGCGATTAATCACGGCCGCCCGATGATGATGACCTTAAAGGAAATCATTGCCGCGTTTGTGGAGTTTCGTGAAGAGGTGATTCGTCGCCGCACGATTTATAAATTAAACAAAGCCCGCGACCGCGCCCATGTGTTGGTTGGTTTGGCGATTGCGGTTGAAAACCTTGATCCGGTGATAGAATTAATCCGCACCGCGCCCAGCCCGCAGGAGGCTAAAGACGCGCTGCTTGCCAGAGCGTGGCCAGCCGGCGATGTTGAAGCTTTGGTCAAACTGATTGACGAACCGGATCGCAAGGTGGAAAACGGAGTTTATCGTTTGTCTGAAGATCAGGCTAAAGCGATTTTGGATTTGAAACTGCAGCGTTTGACCGGTTTGGAGCGTGAAAAAATCCATGAAGAATTAACCGGCCTCGGCGAAGATATTAAAGAATATCTTTCCATTTTAGCCTCGCGTGAAAAACTTTACGGCATCATGCGCGATGAGTTGGTTGAAGTCAAAGATGAATACGCCACCCCGCGTTTGACTAAAATTGAAGACATTGAATATGACACCGATGTTGAATCGCTTATCCAGCGTGAAGAAATGGTGGTAACCGTTACCGAAGCCGGCTATATCAAACGCGTGCCGCTCAACGCCTATAAAGCGCAAAAACGCGGCGGCAAGGGAAAATCCGGCATGGCAACCAAGGAAGAAGACTTTGTTACCCGTTTGTTTGTGGCCTCAACCCACACGCCGGTATTGTTCTTCTCTTCCAAGGGTTTGGTTTATAAGATGAAAGTTTATAAATTGCCATTGGGGTCGCCGACCTCCAAAGGCAAGCCGTTTATCAACCTGTTGCCGCTTGATGAGGGCGAGAACATCACCGCCATAATGAAGTTGCCGGAAAACGAAGCAGATTGCCGCGATTTGTCAATCATGTTTGCCACGGCTCAAGGCAATGTCCGCCGCAACTCGCTGATGGATTTTGTTAATGTCCAATCCAACGGCAAAATCGCCATGAAACTTGACGAGGGCGACAAACTGGTCAATGTGATGCTCTGCACCGAAGCCAACGATGTGATGTTGGCAGCCAAGAGCGGCAAGTGCATACGTTTCCCCGTAACCGAGGTTCGCGTGTTTGTCGGCCGCAACTCCACCGGTGTGCGCGGTATCAAGCTGGCAGAAGGCGACGAGGTGATTTCCATGTCAATGTTGAAACATACGGATGCCACCTCCGAACAGCGTGATGAATACTTAAAAGTTTCTTCCGCCTTGAAACATATGCAGACCGAAACCGGCGACGATGTGACGATTTCGCCCGAACAAACCGGTCTCCTTTCGGTTTTGAATGTTGAACAGTTTAAGGCGATGCAGGAAAATGAAGAGTTTATTTTAACCGTTACTTCTTCAGGTTACGGCAAACGGTCGTCGTCATACGAATATCGTGTAACCGGCCGCGGCGGGCAGGGCATTGCCAACATGGAAATGTCAGCGCGCAACAAAGAAGTGGTCAGCTCGTTCCCGATTGAAAACGATAATCAGATTATGATGGTTACCGACGGCGGCAAACTCATCCGTATGCCGGTGGAAGACATCCGCATTGCCGGCCGCAAAACCCAAGGGGTGATTTTGTTCCGCACCGCCGAGGACGAACGCGTGGTTTCAGTTACCTGGCTCAATGCCGATGAAGGCGATGACGAGGAGTTGGAAGAAGAAACCGGTTCTGAAGTTTTAGGCGAAAGCGCCGCCGATGTGGACGAAGCCGCGGTTGACACGGTTAACGAACCGGAAACCACGCCGGAAGATGAATAATTCTGCTATGTTAAAGTTAAAGCCGTCTGAAAAAAAGCGGCTTTAACTTTATGACGGATAAAAAACAAAATCATCCGCCGGTTTTATAGTTCCATAAAAACATAAATCTGCATGTGTCTGTACTGTCAGAACAATATGAACATAAATCATGCATTTGTGACAAAGTTAAGTTTTTCAGGCAGTAAGAAGATGTCCGGGTACAATAATTGTCACCATACACTCTGTTTCCTTGTGCATTGCCGTCTTCGGTACTTTTTCCGAATTGTGTCACCCAAAGCATGCTGCTGCGAAGTTTTGCCATTTGGAACAAGTTGAGACAAATATCTGCAGCATTTTTATCAATATAAATTGTAAGTCCGAAATATTGTGGTCTTATGGGGGTGTCTTCAATATTGTGGTAAATACCGATTTGGTTGTCAAAAATATCATAAATATAACCGGGATGTTCCGGTTTTATCATTTCTTGTGGAATGGCACCGATTTTCTGAAACAACTGCACAAGACTGAGAGAGGTAAAGTTTTCCCTATCCAATTCATCATTATAAAGTGTAACATAGTCTAATATGCTGCCGATTTGTTCGGTCTGCCTATTAAGCTTATATTTCATCATAGCCTTGGAATAGCCGGAAACAGCTCCGACACTTAAAATGCCGATGATAGCTAAAACACCCAGCATCTCAACCATGGAACGACCTTTTTCACGCATTGTTTTCTCCTAAAAAACAGCAAAAGTATCTATTTTCCCGATATTCTAAACCGTTTTTTTTTTTTGCAATTTTAAAGAGTCTCGTGGGGATAAATTTCTACTTATTTTTACTATCATACTGCCGAGGGTACTTTCCTTTTTTTCTATCGTCATGCCTCCGAGGTGTTGAAAACACCGAGGATAAGGCATCTCTTATCCATACTTGCGACAGGTGCTTGCCCTTGAGTGTTTGCGCACTTTTGAGCTCGTGAGTGTTTTATTACAAAAAACCGCCGTATAAAGCGGCGGTTAAATTTAAATTCCCCAATCAGGTTCACTTTCACGATGAGCATTGTGTTTGTACAGCCATAAAGCCAGCTTTTCACAATTATCCTGAAGTTTTTCATACATATCCGGATAATGCGAACAAAAATTTTCAAGATCGGCAATAAAACAAGCCAACTCTCTCTTGGTTTTGCAAATCGGTGCAAAAAACAATAAGCTTTCTCCGGCAACGGCCACAACCACATTTTGCTTGGGAAAGATGTCCCCGATTTTAACCTTGTCCATTTCACGGGCATTGCGTCGCAACGAGGCAATCATATTATTGCCAAGATACAACACAGTATCAGGCAACAGCAAACTTTCACCATCGCGGGCGACGAGCTCATTTTCATGTGGACGGACAATCCCCCATGAAAATCCGGGAATCATGTCATCACCGCCTTTGGGAGTAACAACAAAAACGTCTGCGTTAATACGCAAAAAATTCAATAATCTTTTCATAATTGAGAAATAATTCATAACCGTGCTTTTACAAGTGGCATAAAAAGAAGCATCTGTCAATTATAATCTCGGGCATTGCATTTTTATTGTGTTTTGTTTATTTTTGATTATGATACGTCCAAAGGAAAAGAATATGATACGCATTCAAAACATCAAAGCGCCGCTGACGGCGGATTTGACGACTATAAAACAACTGGCGGCTGCCAAAATGAATATTTCCGCAAAAGAAATTTTGGAATGTCGGCTGGTTAAAAAAGCCGTTGATGCCCGCCGTAAAAACGATATTCACTATGTCTGCACTGTCGCTTGCAGGCTTAAAAATGAGAAAAATATTTATTTTGACAAAGACATAGAGCCGGCGCCTGATGAAGAAGTTTATACTTTGCCGCGTAAGACGACTGCTTTGCCGCCGGTCGTCATCGGCACCGGTCCGGTGGGAATGTTGGCAGGTCTGGCTTTGACTGAAGCCGGTTTAAAACCGCTGCTTTTGGAACGCGGCCGCGATGTTGAACGGCGCAAAGCCGATGTGGATGCCTTTTGGCAGAGCGGAAATTTAGACATTGTTTCTAACGTGCAGTTCGGAGAGGGCGGCGCCGGCACGTTTTCCGACGGCAAATTGGCAACCGGCATCAAAAAAGACCAATATACCCGCAAAGTATTGGAAGAATTTGTTGCTGCCGGTGCGCCGGAAGAAATTTTGTATCTCGCCAAACCGCACATCGGTACCGATAAACTGGTGAAAATGGTCAAAAATATCCGCCGCAAGATTGAAAATTTGGGTGGAAAATATTTATTTGAACACAAGGTGACGGGTTTTGTGGTGCAAGATGATGTCTTAAAAGCCCTGAAGATAGAAAAACCCGATGGCACGCAAGATGAAATCGCCTGTGAAAAAGCGATTCTGGCCATTGGCCACAGTGCGCGCGACACTTTTGAAATATTGTATCAACAAGGGGTTAAAATTGAACAAAAGCCTTTTGCCGTCGGCGCCAGAATAGAACACCGGCAAAGCCTGATTAACAAAGCCCAATATGGCAAAGAAAAAGTGGCGTTTTTGGGCGCGGCAGATTATAAACTGGCGGTTCATCTGCCAAACGGCCGCTCGGCATATACTTTTTGCATGTGCCCAGGCGGTCGGGTGGTGGCGGCGGCTTCCGAAACGGGAAGGGTCGTCACCAACGGCATGAGCGCCTATGCCCGTGATGAAGAAAACGCCAATGCGGCACTGTTGGTCGGCGTCGGTACAGAAGATTTTGCTTCCAAACATCCTTTGGCAGGCATGTATTTTCAGCGCAAAATTGAGGAACGCGCGTTTGCTGTCGGCGGCGGAAATTATAATGCGCCGGCACAGTTGGTCGGTGATTTTTTGAACAACAGAAAAAGCAAACGCTTTGGCGAGGTCAAACCATCATATCGTCCTGATGTTTCATTGAGCGCCATAAGCGAGGTTTTGCCGGAAAATATCACAGAAACATTGCGCGCCGCCATTGTGGAAATGGATAAAAAATTGCATGGCTTTGCTACGCCCGATGCCGTGTTGACGGCGCCTGAAACCCGCAGTTCATCACCGATACGTATTGTTCGCGATGAAACCGGCCAAAGCAATCTGAAAGGGCTATATCCGTGTGGCGAGGGCGCCGGTTATGCCGGCGGCATTACTTCAGCCGCCGCCGACGGTTTAAAAACAGCCGAGGCTTTGGTCAAATCGTTAAAAGATTAAACACATTAAAGCTTATGGCATAACTTATTAAATGTGCTTGCAAAGCCAAACAAACGGGCTAAAATTCATCACATAAAAACTATGAAAAACGGTAAAAACTGATGACGGACCAAAACTTACTTTTTTATATTGTTTCAATATGTTGCGCGGCACTATTAATGTTGTGCATTAGCTTTGCGCTACTTTATTTCAAACGTGCGCAAAAACTCCGTAATCTGGAATTGTTTAAGGCGCAGGCCGATGTTTTAAGCCAAGAAAAAGAGCGCGTCTTGGCGGAAGTTTCCGTCCGTTGTGAAAATCTGGCGGCCGAAAATGCCAAGCTTTTGGAAGAAAACACCAAAATAAAATCGGATATAGACAATCAAAAACGGTTTATGGAAGAAAAACTGGCTTATCTTGAGAAAAACAAAGAAGAATTAGCCTTAAAATTCCGCGACATTTCAAACGAGGTCATCAAAGCCCAAAACAGCCGTTTCGGCGAGGAACAGAAAAACGCGTTTAATTTGATGTTAAAGCCTTTCCAAGAACAAATGTCGGAGTTCAAAAACAAGGTTGAGAGCGTCCATCAGGACAGCTTGAAAAACAAAAGTTCGTTTGATGAGCAATTCAAAACGCTGCTGACCTTAAACCAAAATTTAAGCAAAGACGCTGAAAATTTGAGCGCCGCTTTGAAAGGAAATAAAAAAATTCAAGGCAACTGGGGCGAGTTTCAGTTGGAGCGTATTTTGGAAATTTCCGGCTTGGAAGAACATATTAACTATGAAAAACAAGAAACTTTCCGCAATGAAGAAAATCAAATGCTGCGTCCGGACGTGATTATCAGGCTTCCCAACGAACGCAGCGTGATTATAGATTCCAAGGTTTCCTTAAATGATTACGTCAATTATGTGAATTGCGAAGATGAGGCGTTGCGTCAGGTGTATCTAAAAAAACACATCCAATGCATCAGAAGCCATATTGATGAATTGTCCGGCAAAGATTATCAAAAACTTATCAAAAACAATGCGTTGGATTACGTGGTGATTTTTATTCCGATTGAAAGCGCTTATGTGGAGGCGGTCAAAGCCGATAACACGTTATATGATTACGCTTATAAGAAAAACATCGCCATTACCACGCCGTCGTCGTTGCTGCCGATTTTGCGCACGATAGAAAACCTCTGGCAAATTGAAAATCAGAATAAAAACGTGGCGCGTATTGCCGAGTTGGGCGGTTCTCTTTATGATAAATTGTTTAATTTTACCGAAGATATGCAGCGTATTGATAAATCGCTTGACGCGGCGCGCAAAAATTATGATCAGGCCATGAAGAAACTTTCCACCGGCAAAGGAAACGCCTTGTCATTAGCGGCTCAACTCAAACAACGCGGCGCCAAAACCGGCAAAACGATAGAATTGGAATATGATGAAGAAAACGAAATCAAAGAACTAACGGATATAAACGAGGTAGTCAATGACTAAAAAAATCATCTTTACGGGCGGCGGTTCGGCTGGTCATGTAACGCTTAACTTAAATTTAATCCCGTTGTTTTTGGAACAAGGCTGGCAGGTACGTTATGTCGGCTCTTATCAGGGAATTGAAAAAGATTTAATTGCTAAATTGCCGAAAGTGACGTATTATCCGATATTCACCGGCAAATTGCGGCGTTATTTTTCATGGCAGAATTTTTGGGATATGCTCAAAATCCCGTTCGGAATTTTGCAGGCGGTTTGGATTGTGTTTAAGGAAAAACCGGATATTGTTTTTTCCAAAGGCGGGTTTGTTTCGTTTCCGGTGGTGGTAGCGGGAAAACTAAACGGCTGTCCGGTGGTGATGCATGAATCCGATGTTACCCCAGGGCTTGCCAACAAAATGTCTTTGCCGTTTGTCACCAAGTTTTTCACCACCTTTGAAGATACAATCAAATATGTCAAAGATAAGAAAAAAGTTGAATATATCGGACCGGTGCTTTCTGATAGATTATTAAACGGCGACAAAGCGCGTGCGTGCCGATTTTGCGGTTTTAAGGCCGATAAACCGATTGTCATGGTCATCGGCGGCAGTTTGGGCGCCAAAAGCTTAAATCAAGCCGTACGCGACAATTTGCCCGAATTGTTAAAGCATTATCAAATCATCCATATTTGTGGCAAGGGACAAATTGAAGAAAACGGTGATTGTGAGGGTTACAAGCAGTTTGAATATGTTGATGCCGAGCTTAAAGATTTTATGCAAGCTGCTGATGTTGTGGTTTCGCGTGCCGGTTCAAATTCCATTTTTGAGCTGTTGAGTTTAAACAAACCGATGGTTTTGGTGCCGTTGCCTACGGGGTCTAGCCGCGGCGAACAGATGCTGAATGCAAAGTCTTTTGAAGCACGCGGCTATTGCCAAATCATTGCCGATGAAAAATTAAGCGACGGTATGTTATTTTTAGATACGTTGGCGGAAGTTTATCAAAATCGCGAAAAATATGTTAAAAATATGAAAAACGGCGGATTTAAGGCAATAGACAACAAAACTTTGGCGCAAAAAATACAAACATTTGCTGAAAATAAGGAACAATAAGATGAAAGTATTGGTTGGATTAAGCGGGGGGGTTGATTCTGCGGCAACGGCATATTTGTTAAAGAAAAACGGTTTTGAAGTTATCGGCGCCACCATGTCCATTTGGGATAAAAACACCGATTTCGGAATCAATCCAAAAAATAAAGGATGTTTCAGCCCGCATCAGGAACAAGATATCGCCGAAGCCAAAAAAGTGGCTGAAAATCTGGATATTCCTTATTATGTTCTTGATTGCAGTAAAGAATATAAAAGAATCGTTTTGGAAAATTTCAAAACAGAATATTTGGCTGGACGGACGCCAAACCCATGTGTGATTTGCAACTCAAGCATTAAGTTTGATGCATTGCCGCGAACGGCAGCTGCAAATGGTATAACCTTTGACAAATTTGCAACAGGCCATTATGCCCGCATCGGTCATGATAAAGAGAGTGGACGTTGGCAATTGTTCCGCGGTTTGGAAAAAAAACGCGATCAATCATATTTTTTGTATCGTCTGACGCAAGAACAATTAAGTAAAGCGGTTATGCCTCTCGGACGATATACCAAAAAAGAAGTACGCCTTTTTGCCGAAAAAGCAGGTCTTGATATTTATGATAAAAAAGACAGTCAGGATTTTTATTCAGGTGTCATAAATGATATTTTGCATATGCCGCCGGAAAAGGGAAATTTTGTAACAAGAGACGGTAAAATTTTGGGCCGCCACGAGGGAATCTGGAATTATACCGTCGGTCAACGCCGAGGCATGGGGCTTTCGGCAGAAAAGCCCTTATATGTTTTGGAAATTCGCCGCGAAACCAACGAGGTTGTCGTTGGCTTTGAAGAAGAAGGGGGATGTAAGGGGTTGACGGCGGAAGGAATAAGTTGGCTTTCCGTGCCGAAAATTACGGAAGAAATGGATTTAACAGTCAAAGTTCGTTCTGCGCAAGATCCGTTTAAAGCGCATATTATACCTCAAGCAGATGAAAGTCTCCGCATAGATTTTTTCACGCCGCAAAAAGCAGTTGCTCCCGGACAATCGGTTGTTTTATATGACGGCGATATGGTTTTAGGCGGCGGTTTTATTAAAGAAACTTTTGCTTAAAGCACATAAGGCATCAGACATGGCCGATTTTTCGTTTGAACTTCTAAAACGCCGTATACCGAAACAACATTATTGTCGCGATCCTTTCAAAATTGCCAAAGAAGAATTGTTGGGGGCATATTTGTGTTCAAAAATTGACGGTGTGTTGACTGCCGGCAAAATCACCGAATTGGAGGTGTATATAGGCAGTTGCGACAAGGCTTGCCACGCTTATCCGAACAAACTGACAAAACGTACGGCGACAATGTTTCGGCAAGGCGGCTGTGCTTATGTCTTTTTCGTTTACGGCATGTACAATCAATTTAATGTAGTGGTTGGTCCTGAAGGTCAAGCTGATGCGGTTTTAATTCGGGCGTTGGAACCGGTGGTCGGAATTAAAGAAATGCAAAAACGCCGACAAACCGAAGTGTTGGAAAATTTAACCACGGGACCGGGAAAATTGTGTCAAGCATTGGGCATTACCGCCAAAGCCCATGACGGTGTTGATTTAAGCGGTAATTTGCTTTGGCTTTCACCAAATATCCAAAAATATGAGTTTAATGCCGTGCCGCGGGTAGGGATTGATTATGCACAAGAGTATAAAGATAAACCATGGCGTTTTTATATTAAAAATAATTCGTTCATCAGCCGTCGCTAAATTTACATTTTTTAAATGGTTTGCTTGTTATAAACATAATAATGTTTGACAAATAAAAAAAAATTATAGTATTTTAACAATAAAGAAAACGAGGAGAATACGGATGCTCGGAAGATATCAATATACGGCAAGCACATTGACCCCCGGGGAAGAAATTGAATTGGTCGGCAGATTGCATTATTTTGCTTTAATTATTCCTTGTTGTTTGACCTGTTTGTCGTTTTTTGCCGTATTTGCAGCGTTGAGCTACACTTCAACACTGATGCGTTACCGTCAACCGTTGTATTACTTTGTTGTTTGGCTTCCGGTAATAGCCTTGTTGATATTTACGATGGCCGCATGGCTGAAACGCAATTTAATTGAGATGGTCTGCACCAACAAACGCGTAGTTAAGAGAACGGGGATTATTAATGTGACCACCGAAGAACTGCACCGCGAAAGAATTGAATCGGTTGAAATCCGCCAAAGCATATTGGGACGTATTTTTAACTACGGCGATATATTGTTTTCCGGTACCGGAACGTCCAAAGTTGTTTTTCATTTTATCAATCAGCCGCGGTTGATGAAACAAATTATTGATGCGGTAATCAATCGCCCGTTGTCGTTGCGTCCGACAACTTAAACAATATTTCTTTTAAATTGGCAAAAGATTTTTCAGCGGCCGTTTCCCAGAAGCGGTCGTATTGTTTTTGGTGATGTTCAACATCGGGCGTGTCGCTGATAAGACGCAAAATCAGACATGGCGTTTGGTAAATATAACAAGTCTGCGCCACGGCGGCGGATTCCATATCAACGGCTAAAGCATCAGGAAAGTGTTTGAGGATATCGGCCTGATCTTCAGGCGAGGAAATAAATTTATCACCGCTGACAATCAAACCTTTTTTGATATTTTTCTCAAGAAAAGGTTCAAATTTTGCATCGCTTGCATAAAAAAGCGGAAACCCTTGAACTTGACCGTATAAGTTTGGTTTGCCGCACCAAACGTCATGATAAGCCAGGGTTTTGCCACAAACGACATCACCGATTTCAAGCGAAGACTGCAAACCGCCGGCGACACCGGAGTTGATAATCAAATCCGGATGATGGTTATGGATTATTTCGGCGGTTTTTAAGGCGGCGGCAACCTTGCCGATACCTGATGCTGCAATGATGACATCATTGCCGGAAAATTGTTTCAACAGCGCGATTTCTTTATCCATGGCAGCGACAACGGCAATTTTCATGAGTATATCTCCTTAAAACTTTATCACATTTATGAAGATTTGCTTGACAGATGTCAAGAACAATGATACGCCAAAAAAGAAAATGTGTGGATTTAACCGACTTGTCCGGCACTATAAACGGACTAAAAAGGAGATTTTACAATGCAAAAAACAGCAGAATTCGTATCTTTAGGGCACCCCGACAAAACCGCTGATTATATTTCAAGTTACATTTTGGACCGCATGATGGAACAAGACAAGAATGTCCGTTATGCGGTGGAAGTGATGATTAAAGGCAATACCGTTGTGTTGGGTGGCGAGGTGTGCGGCCAAGTAAGTTTTGATAAAATAGAAGAATATGTTAGAAACGCTTTGTGTGAAATCGGCTATACGCCGCAATATGCAAAATTGTGGGGCGACAATGCTGTCAATGTTGAAAAATTAAGGCTCGTTAATCTCATCGGTCGTCAATCTGCTGAAATTTTTTGCGGCGTAAAAAGCGGCGGTTGGGGCGATCAGGGCGTTTTTGCCGGTTATGCCTGCAAAGGCAAGGGAAATATTCCGCCCGAATTGTATCTGGCGCGAAAATTAAACCGTGCTTTGTATAATAGGGCACAGCAAAGCGACAATTTGGGGCTGGACATCAAAACCCAAATCACGTTGGATGATAACAATCATGTTCAAACCGCCATAGTTGCCGTTCCGATGAAAAATAAAGAGGATTTGTCCGGATGGGTTGCCGATGTGCTTAATCAAGAACCGCAACGACTGATTGTCAACGGCACCGGTTTGTACACCTGTCATTCTTCCATTGCCGATTGCGGCATTACCGGCCGCAAACTGGCGTGCGATTTTTATTCGCTGGCATGTCCGGTCGGCGGCGGGTCGCCATGGGGTAAAGACGCCGGTAAAGCCGACGTGTCTTTAAATATTTTGGCGCGGCGGTTGGCAGTCAAATATTTAGAGGATAATGACGAAGCTTTTGTGTTTCTTTCGTCTTGCATCGGGCTTTCCGATTTACCGAGTGCCGTACTGCAAACCGTTAAAGGAGGCAAGACAAAGCGGCAAAATATACAAGAGGATTTCAGCCCTGCGGCGGTCATTTCGGCTTTAGGCTTGGATAGACCTGTTTTTGCCGCGCTCTGCCGCAACGGCATCACCGCTCAAAACACTTGACAATCAAGACCGGAAACAATAGTTTTGAGAAAATATTTCAAAAAACGGAATAATTAAATGAAACATGAGCTTTTAGCACCGGCCGGTGATGCGGAAGCTGGTTATGCAGCGTTGTATTACGGCGCCGATGCCGTATATTTAGGACTACAAAAGTTTTCCGCACGGGCGACGGCAACCAATTTTGACGAGCCGACGTTAGACGCGTTTACGGCTTATGCCCATCATTTAAAACGCAAGGTCTATGTGGCGTTAAATACGGTCTTACAAGAAGATGAGCTTACGGAATTGATTGAGGCGCTTGACATATGTTCGCGCTGCAACGTTGACGCGTTGATAATTCAGGATTTGGGTGTGGCGCGCGTCGTGCGCGAAAGTTATCCCGAACTGGAGATGCATGCCAGTACGCAAATGGCGGTACACAATCGGGAAGGGGCTTTGTACTTAAAAAAACTCGGCTTTTCGCGTGTGGTGCTGGCTCGTGAACTGACTTTGGATGAAATTAAAGACATTGCCGCAATTCCGGACTTGGAAACCGAGGCTTTTATTCATGGTGCCTTGTGCTATTCATACAGCGGCTTGTGTCAGTTTTCTTCATTGGAAACAGGCCGCAGCGCCAACCGCGGCAAATGTCTTTATCCGTGCCGAGCCTGTTTTACCGGAGATTTGGGCAACAAACACATCTTTTCCATGAAAGATATGGCATTGCGGGAGGATATCTTAAAAATGCCGGTGACATCCTTAAAAATTGAAGGACGCAAAAAATCAGCGCTGTATGTGGCCGCCGTTACCGATTATTATCGCCGGATTTTAGACAGCAAAGGCGCCGATGCCCATCGTGAAGAAAACATTAAACAGATTTTTTCACGTCCGTGGTGCAAGTTTCATTTCAATGGCAGAAACAAAGATATTATTGATTCAGGCTTTGTCGGTCACCGCGGGTTGCCGATCGGGCAGATAAAGAAAATAGGCAGAAATGACGTTGGTTTTCAAACGATGCATAAAATTTCACGACATGACGGTTTGCAAATAGACGTCCCCGGACTAGAAAAACCGTTTGGATTTTCGGTACAGAAAATAACCGTCAACAAGAAAAGCGTCATTTCAGCAGACAAGGGGAGTTATGTTGAAGTAGAACTTCCGAAAAAATATCCGCAGCTAAAGACGGGATTAAATGTTTATCTGGCTTCTTCAAGTGCAGTGAAAGGGGCTTATGATTATACCAAGCCCAAACCGGATGCGTTTCGTAATTTAAGTGATGTTGATATCAGGGTTGAGATTACGGAAAACAGGATAACGGCTGAATGCGGCAAATATTTAGCAACGGCGGAAGGAAATTTTCGTCCCGCTGATGATGCAAAAAAGACCGAAGAGGCTGTCCGCCTTTCATTTGCCAAAACCGGCGGAACGCCGCTGCGTTTAAATTCGCTTGTCATAAACAATAAAGACAATCTGTTTGCACCCGTTTCGGTTGTTAATCAACTGCGCCGCGAACTGTATGAAAAAATCAAGCCGCAACATAAACAAGGGGTGTTGCCGCCGTTGCCTTCGGCGCGGAAAGTTAATGCACCGCAATGGATTGTCAAAACCGATGATTTAACTTCCTTATCAGAGCTTGATTTAGCAAAATTTGCTGAAGTGGTTTACCAGATTTCGCCGCAATCATCGCCCGAAGAACTGCAAAGTTTTCCGTTGCAAAAAATCAGACTGGCGTTACCGAGTGTTTGTCGCAAGCCGGAAATTTATCAAAAGGCAATAGAAGCTTTTAGAAAAGCCGGCTATCACAAATGGGAAGTTGCCAATTGGTGGGGGTTAAATGTTCTGTCCGGAGAAACCGACATCAGTTTTGATACGCCATTATATATGTTTAATACCCAAGGTATGGCTTACGCTGCGGAAACAGGGGCAAAACGTGTGTCTTTCGCATTGGAAGACACATTGGAAAACATAAAGGAATTAACCGCGAAGGCGTCGCTGGCAACCACGTTTGTCGTTTACCAAAATGCACCTCTGTTCATCAGCGCCGGCTGTGTGCGCGATAATGATTGCAAACATTGTACCGGCGGCGAAAAACGCTACAGCCTGCAGCAAAACGGCCGACAATATGAGGCAGTTTCTAAAAATTGCCAAGTCATGGTTTTTGATAAAAATCCGTTATGCTTTGCCAAGGAGGCGTCTGCGGTTGAAACGGATTTTTACCGCATGGATTTTATTTACCGCAAATACCAACCGTCAGAGGTTAAAAAAATCGCCGATAAACTGATGCACTTTGAAGATGTGGGTAATGTCAACAAAGGAAATATAAATAACCGTAAAATCTGATAAATTGTTCTTGATATAATAAAATAAAAGATTAATATTTAGCCAAACAATCATAAACGGAAAAAACAAATGTTGGAAGAAAAAAAGACAGATAGTTTCAAAGATACAATCAAAACAATCATTTATGCGGTTTTAATTGCGGTTGTCATACGTAGTTTTTTGTTTGAGCCGTTTCGTATACCGTCCGGTTCCATGTATCCCACGTTGGAAGTCGGGGATTATCTGTTTGTTTCCAAATACACTTATGGTTATTCGCGCTATTCTTTTCCGGCCGGGATAATTCCGTTTAAGGGACGGATATGGGAATCTCTGCCCGAACGCGGCGATATTGTCGTTTTTAAATTCCCGCAAGATAATAAGACCGACTTTATCAAAAGAGTGATCGGTTTACCCGGCGATACAGTACAAATTCGCCGCGGTCGTCTTTATATCAACAATAAAATGGTGGAACGCAAAAAAATCGGTGAATATAAAATCAGTGAATTTGTCATTCGCCCGGAATTATATACGGAATATGAAGAGACATTGCCCAACGGGGTAAAACACCGTATTTTGGAAGTGTCCGACCATGAGCCGCAGGTTGATAACACTACCAAAGTTACCGTGCCCGAAGGTCATGTTTTTGTGATGGGTGACAACCGCGACCGCTCGGACGACAGCCGTGTCAGCGTCGGTTTTGTACCGGTAGAAAATTTAATTGGCAAAGCACGCTTTTTATTCTTTTCGCATAACGACAAAGGTGCATGGTATAAACCTTGGACATGGCCGAAGATTATTCGTTGGTCAAAGATTTTTGACACGCTGCATTGAAATCGGATAAAAACATGGAAGATTTGGAAAAGACATTAGGTTATCACTTTAAGGATAAAAACCTTTTAAGACAGGCGCTGACACACAGCAGTTGCAGTTCCGATGTTTCCAAAAATTACGAACGGCTTGAATTTTTAGGTGACCGTGTTTTGGGTGTGGCTATGGCGCATTTGTTGTACAATCTGTTTCCCGATGATCCGGAGGGCAATTTGTCGCCGCGCCACACGCGTTTGGTGCGCAAAGAAACGGTGGCAGCCGTTGCCCGCGAGTTGGGGCTTAATCATTACATCCGTGCCGAAAACAAAAATCTGCGTGACAATGAAAATGTTTTGTGTGATGTGGCCGAGGCGGTTATCGGCGCCATTTGCATTGAATCCGGTTTTGCAACGGCCATAGATTTTGTTGACCGCCATTGGCGCCATCTGATCAATCAGAATGCCGCGCCGCAGATAGATAACAAAACAACCCTGCAGGAAATGGCGCACCGTTTGAAATACGGCAATCCGGTCTATCAACTGGTGCGTAAAGAAGGTTCGGAACACGAACCGCTGTTTTATATGGAAGTTGAAGTCGGTGAAGATAAAAAAGCCATCGGTTGCGGCAAAAATAAAAAAGCAGCCGAGCAAGACGCCGCGGCTAAACTGATTGAAGAGTTAAACAACAATGGATAAGATGGCAGATAAATCATCAGAACAATCCGTGGGCAATATCACACGTGCCGGCTTTGTCAGCTTGATTGGTGCGCCGAATGCCGGAAAATCCACCATCACCAACAATTTTGCCGGTTCAAAAGTTTCCATCGTTTCACCCAAAGCGCAAACCACCCGCACGATTGTGAAAGGGATAGGTATATATAATAAAACGCAGATTATCTTTTTAGACACCCCAGGCATATTCAAACCCAAACGCCGCTTGGATCGTGCCATGGTCGCTTCGGCTTGGGGCGGCTTAAAAGACGCCGATATTGTTGTTTTGGTGGTGGATGCCAAACGCGGTTTTGATGATGAAACCAAAGCGATTGTGGAAAAACTCAATCAAGATAAAATTGAGGCGGTTTTAGTCTTAAACAAGGTGGATTTAATCCGCAAGGAGAATTTGTTATCATTAAGTGCGGCCTTAAATCAAACGGGGAAATTCAAAGAAACTTTCATGATTTCGGCTTTAACCGGCGAGAATATTGATGATTTTTACCGCTATTTGGCCGACAACCTGCCGGAAAGCCCGTGGTATTATCCCGAAGACCAAATGTCGGACATGCCGCTGAAACTTTTGGCCGCTGAAGTTGTGCGTGAAAAATTGTTTTTATACCTGCGTCAGGAACTGCCGTATTCTTTGACGGTTGAACCGGAACTCTGGCTGCGTCGCGACGATGGATCGGTGCGGGCGGAAATGACGATTTATGTTGAACGCGATAATCAAAAAATCATTGTTTTGGGGAAAGGCGGTAGCATGATAAAAAAAATCGGGCAGGCCGCGCGCCGAGAGTTGGAAGAAATGTTGGAAGACCGGATACACCTGTTTTTATTTGTCAAAGTTCGTGAAAACTGGATTAACGATCCGGCGCGTTACAACCCGTGGGGGCTCAATTTCAACAGCTGAACAGCGGCTTGATGCATAACTACAAAGCAGCGTTTTCAATAGTTTGTTCCAACATACTGTCAATTAAAAATGATGAAAAAACCAAACCATCTTCAAAATGATAACTATACAGCACATAAAAAGGTACGCTGGAACGATGGTAACGGCGAAGCATTTTTGCAGCTTCCAAAGAGTTACCGCGGATGGAAAGAGGGATGTATTCAAAGTTATACGCTTTGGCCCAACGCTTAATATGATGTTGGTTAAGCACCGTTATATTGTTAAAATGACTTAAAGGACTCCAATCGGCAGTTATCCCGATCAGCACAACTTTTCCTTCTAAAATTTTATTTTTTATAACCGTTTCCGATATGTCATGCGTTTCCGGATATTCAGTGGTATAAGAGGTGTTTTTGCCGATTATCCAAACCATCCCAATTGCCAGCGAGATAAAAACAATGGCTGCGATTTTTGCTGTTATTGCTTTTTTCCGAACCGATAATTTGAGCTGTGATAAAGCCAGTAAAAATGAAAAAGCATAATTAAAGACAAATCCGGCTAAAGCAACTAAAATCAACACTTTTAAAAAGTTTATAAAAGAAATCTGCAAAAAGAAGATTAATAAAAGCCATAAAATGATACCCAATACGGCAAATATGCCGATAATTTGTAAAAGCCGACGTATCTTTTCTGAAACGTTTTTTTCCAAATGTAGCTTATATTTTGGCTGCAAGAGTAAAAACAGAGCGGACATACCGGCTGCGCAAACATTAAAAAACATAAAAACAAATTTTTCCGGCATCGTTAACAAAGCTGTAAAACAATCTCTCAAAAACGGCGTAAAAGAATACGGCAACAGAACGGTTAATAAAATTCCGCCAATAAAACCCTTAAGTTTAAGATTGGTTTTAAACATAACCGGAAGATATTTCAGAGAAAACAGCAATCCAATAAACAAAAGTATTACCGCGGAAAGATAATAAAAATTATTATATTGCAATCCCCAAATCAAAAAATCATAACGTTCGCGCGCCCAAATCAAAACCGCGGCAATGCTATTACATCCGGCAAATACACCGACAATCATGGTTCTGAAATAAAGGGCCGTATTCTTTATACGATTGGTCGCCGATAACGGAAACATCCAAAAAGGGAATGCTATCGGCATCAAGTTAAATAAAAGACCAATTAAAAATCCATACAAAACCACTTTAAAGTCGGATATTTCAACTTGTTCGGTACCGGGCTTAAAATCGGTTAATATTATTTTCTGACGTAGACTGGTATAAGCATTAAGCCGGACAGTCATTTCAAATTTGCGACCATACAAATCATTTTGATGGTTTTCAGGCACAACGGTAACATAAATTTTTGACCCTTGCACGGAAATTTTCGGTGCTTCAAAAAGCGTATGTTGTCCATCATCCAAAAATAAAGAAAAATTGTCAATCGTGCCGGAATATTCAAAAACAAAACGAATTTTATCCAATTTCTTTCCGTCTTCAGCCCGTGTTGTATTGATACTTTTCAGTTGTATTCTGTCATTATTTTCCGGCGGCAGATTATAATAATTTTGTTTAACAAAATTCATCACGCTGGAAGAAGCATTTTCTTGAGCTTTATCAATCGTAAGTTCGGGAAGAAATTCCATTTGTTGACAATTTAATTCATAATCGCAGCTTTGGAATGTAACTTTTGCCTTTAACTTAATACCCTGATGCGCGTTCTCTGTCCGTAAAATTATCGGAAAAGCAGGATCGCCGGCATAAGCGCCGATCATGGATGCATCAGCCACTTTAACAGGAATGGGGTAAAAAACATCATATGATTCAATGTTTTCACGTTCATATAATTCAATTTTAGGCTTTAACAATCTATCTGACAAATCATTAGCCAAAATAAAACGATGATTTGGAATCTTAACATGCACAGCCGCCAACAAGTTTGATTTGTCGGCGATTTCCGCCGTATCAGAAATCAACCGAACCGCAAAGCCGTCTTTACTCTGCCATTCACCGACGCCGGCATTGCCGACAAACGGATTAGGCAAAGAATAACCATAAAAAGGAATTTTAGAAAATTCCAACTTTCCGACCATGGAACGAAATTTATCAAAGGCGGTTTTTTTCTTTTTATTATCCAATTTTCGCTGCCGATAAGCTTCCATGGCTTTAATATCACGAGGATTGCTTCCGTAACTTAAAACTTTTTTAAAATCATAAATGACAGCAAATTGCCCTTCTGGCGCTTCAACATAGTCGTGTTGTCCAGGCAAATCATAATCTTCTTCATTAACAATCAAAGGCGGCTCTTTAGGCGCCAAAAGTTCTTCTTTAATTTCTGTGAATTTTTTACTGCCGGCACGATAAGCGTTAACGGCTTGTCGGACAAATTTTGTTCGTTCATAAATTTCTTGCTGAGTCAATTCAGGAAAAATTGCGGCGATATCTGTGCTGAAATCGGCTTCAATTAGTTTTCCGGGATATTTTTCATCAAAATATTTTCCGATAATAAGCATCCGTCCGATAGGACTGTTTTCACCATCTTGTAAAAGTTCACGAAGACGAGCCGCATCCGGTAAATTTGTTTTTCCGCTCACGGCAGGTTGTTCGTACGCAGGTTCTTCATTAAAATCATAAACAACTTCAGCGGCAAGCGACGCTGAAATATTGAAACAAAAAAACAAAAACACTATATATTTTAAAAACATGGCGCGCAAAAAAATGTTTCATTTATATTGCGCTTATGATATAATAAGGATGTTGAAGAAACAAATATAATTTTAGGATATGTACAATAAATGGGGACTATAAGCGATAAATCTTTGGCCGGAAATTTTTTGGTATCCATGCCTGGTATGGATGATGAACGCTTTGCGGAAAGTGTCGTATATATTTGTTCGCACGGCAAAGAAGGAACCATGGGTTTTATTGTTAACAAAAAATTGAAAGATTTTTCATTTTCAGATCTGGCAATAAACATTCCGACCAATATACCGGACAAATTGGAATCAATGTTTTTGTATCAGGGAGGACCGCTGGAAAAAATTCGCGGTTTTGTCTTGCATAGCGCCGAATATAACAAACCCGGAACATTTCAGATAGATGATAAAGTCGCTGTTTCTTCTTCTTTAGATGTTTTGACAGATATTGCTTATGGCCAAGGTCCGAAAAACAACTTGATAGCTTTGGGGTATTCCGGTTGGGAACCAATGCAGCTTGAAACTGAATTGATATATAACAAATGGCTGATTGTGCCGTCAAACACAGACTTGCTTTTTAACACGCCGGATGAACAAAAATGGCAACGAGCCATGGATGAAAGCGGCGTGGATATTACGCGTTTCATTAATGCCACTGGCCACGCTTGATAAAAAAGCGTCAATCTTCAAGATATTTGAAATCCAATCCTAAACGGATGTTCATTAGGCGGTTGCTATAGTGCAAAACGCATATTTGTGCCATTTGAGAAAGTGTTATTTTTACGCAAGCAACATCATCCGCAATACGGTTTTGCGGCCGTTTTATATCATCACAATTATTGAAAAGAGGCTTATAATGCTTTACTCCAAATTTTCAATCGTACGATTGTTGGTTGCTAAATCCTTAACCAAAAATGTTGTAAATTCGGCTTTGGAATGCCTTTGGAAAATCAATTCATGTCCCAAACAAAGCCCTACCATAATATTAAAATCCGTATTTGCGTTATTCAAATATTCTGCTTGTGAAATAGGGTCGCAACAAGGGCCGGCCAAATCTTCTGCAATTTCGCTACCGTCAAGGCCGCTATCCCGACATCCTAAAGTAAAAACCTCAAATCCGGCAGCACGTAGCAATTCCGCCAATTTGTCGGCATATGGTTGCACGGCAACGCAATTTGCAATTCCCAAACGTTTAAAACCGGAAATGTGGGCAAAATTAATCAACTCCTGCAAACGAGATTTGTTAGTGGATTTTGCCGTTCTGTACATTAAATCTTTATCAAAAGAAGAATACACGCAAGTCATGTCCAGAAACCTTTCTAAAAGGGCAGGCTATTTTAAACCTGCCGCATAGTTTTATTGATCCAAGAATGAACGTAAACGACGCGAACGACTCGGATGTTTCAGTTTTCTCAAAGCTTTAGCCTCAATCTGACGGATGCGTTCACGTGTTACGTTAAATTGTTGACCGACTTCTTCCAAAGTGTGATCAGTGTTCATACCAATGCCGAAACGCATACGCAAAACACGTTCTTCACGCGGCGTTAAGGAAGATAGAATCTTTGTGCAAGTGTCTTTTAAGTTGGCATGAATAGCTGAATCCAAAGGTTGTAAAGCACCTTCATCGGCAATAAAATCACCCAAAGAAGAATCTTCTTCATCTCCAACCGGCGCTTCAAGGCTGACCGGTTCTTTGGCGATTTTCATAACCTTGCGAATTTTTTCCAAAGGCATGGATAATCGTTTGGCTAATTCCTCGGGAACCGGTTCCCGTCCCATTTCCGCCAACATTTGCCGCGATGTGCGCACCAATTTATTAATTGTTTCAATCATATGAACCGGAATTCGGATGGTGCGTGCCTGATCGGCAATAGAGCGGGTGATAGCTTGACGTATCCACCATGTGGCATAAGTAGAAAATTTATAACCGCGGCGATATTCAAATTTATCAACAGCTTTCATTAAACCAATATTGCCTTCCTGAATCAAATCCAAGAATTGCATACCACGGTTGGTATATTTTTTAGCAATTGAAATAACTAAACGCAGGTTAGCCTCAATCATTTCTTTTTTAGCACGCTCTGCTTCACGTTCGCCACGTTTAATGGTATCAACCATCTTACGATATTCACTGATTGGCAAGCCGCATTCTTGCGACATTTGAGCAATTTCATCGCGCAGACTGGCGATTTCTTCGCCATAATTTTCCACAAACATTTGCCAATGTTTATCTTTTTTGTGAGCAACATTATCTGTCCAATTGGGGTCTAGTTCAGATTTTTGATAAGCGGCCAGAAAATCCTCTCTTTTAATCTTACAAGAGAGAGCATAACGTAAAAGTTTCCCCTCCGAGCTCATCAAGCGTTGATTCAGTTCGTTAAGTTGCTCCACCAGTTGCTCAATACGTGAAGCATTCAAATGAATAGAACTCATCAATTCAATTAAATCTTTTTTGACCTGAATATATTTTTTTTCAACCGAAGGAGCAATTTTGCGTCCGGACAGAATGGCGCCCATACGCTGTGTTTGAATTTTTTTCAAATCATCATAATAGCTGGATATTTTGTTTAAGATTTCTAAAACAGGTTCCAACAAAGCTGTTTCCATGGCCGAAACAGAAGTAGAAACGTGACCGGCACCGCTATCGTCGTCCTCGCTGTCGGTTTCTGATTTTCCGGCATCTTCGCTTTCCAAAGCACCTTCATCTTCATCGGCTTCGGCGTCGGCGATATCTTCCACCTCATCAACGGCATCGCTCAATTCAATATCCGTATCCAAATCGTCATCAATTTCATCAAGGTTTTTTTCGGTTAACTCTTTAGCGACTTTATCCAGATCGTCAACTTGCGTTTCTTCCTCGTCATAAACCATTGCTTCGCTATCATCGCCGTACATCATTTCCAGATCAATGATATCGCGTAACTGCATGGTACCGCCGACCAGTTCATCACGCCAACCGGCAATGGCTTTCAAGGTCATCGGGCTTTCGCACAAACCACTAATCATCACGGTTTTTCCGGCTTCTATACGTTTTGCAATAGCAATTTCCCCTTCGCGGGAAAGCAATTCAACCGTCCCCATTTCTTTTAAATACATCCGAACAGGATCATCGGAACGACCGAGTTCTTTTTCATCAAAGTTGCCGCTTTCTTCGGCATAATCTTCTTCCTGTTCTTCAGCTTCGGCATCGTTTTCAAACGCGTCGGTTTCGGATTCGGAGATAAGACTGATACCCAAATCCGAAATTCCGGACATAATATCTTCAATCTGTTCGGACGATTCTTTTTCCGGCGGCAGAGCCTTGTTAAGCTCTTCAACCGTGATATAACCGCGTTCTTTGCCTTTTTGAATTAAATTTTTGACGGCGCTGCCAAGCGAATCAATCAATGGAAAATCGGTATTGTTTCCATCGTAAAAGTCTTGATTTTCTTTTTCAGACATAACGTTCCTTAAATTAATTTAAGCAGAGTCTGTCCGACTCCGTAGAGTTGCTAGCTGCGTTCCTTTTAATGACTCTTATGACAAATGTCAAGCATTACCATAAAAATATAAGGTGTTTTTTTCTTTTTTAAAGAGCATAACCGAATCGTTAAGAAAACACTTGCAATGAAAATATTTTGTTTTATGCTGACAGCAGTTTTGTGTATCAACCCCTGTAAGCAAGGAACACCATAATGACCAGAACCAGATTTGCGCCCAGTCCGACTGGCTATATGCACATCGGCAATCTGCGCACGGCTTTATACGAATATCTTATTGCCAAATCCCAAAACGGCGGTTTTATCCTTCGCATTGAAGACACCGACCAAAAACGCTATGTGGAAGGCGCTACGGAAATCATTTATAATACCTTAAAACAAGTTGGGCTGAATTGGGACGAAGGACCGGACATCGGCGGCAATTACGGACCATATGTCCAATCCCAAAGAAAAGCCTTGTATGCTGAATATGCTCATAAATTGGTTGAACTTGGTGGGGCACACTATTGTTTTTGTTCAAAAGATGAGGCGGAAGAACAAAAAGAAGAAGAGGCAAATATTAAATTTGACGATCCTTGCAAATTTTTAAAGCTTGAAGAAGCTAAAAAGCGCATTACTGCCGGCGAACCATATGTTATCCGCCAAACCATCAACAAAAAAGGAACTTCCGTTTTCAAAGATATGGTTTATGGTGAGATTGAGATTGATTATGACGAGTTAGACGAGGGGGTTTTGTTAAAATCCGACGGTTTCCCGACATATAATTTTGCCAATGTCGTGGATGACCATCTCATGAACATCACGCATGTGGTGCGCGGCAACGAATATATATCATCAACACCTAAATATAATCTGATTTACGAAGCATTCGGCTGGCAACCGCCGGTTTATGTGCATGTGCCGCCGGTAATGAAAGATGCGCAACACAAGTTAAGCAAGCGCAACGGCGATGCTTCGTTTCAAGATTTGGTCGCCAAAGGCTATCTGCCTGAAGCAATTTTAAATTATATTGCGTTGCTGGGGTGGAATCCCGGAACCGAGCAAGAGATTTTTTCATTGGAAGAATTAAAAAAAGCTTTTTCTATGGAACGCCTTGGTAAATCTCCGGCCATATTTGATATCGCCAAATTGACATGGATGAATGGCTGTTATATTCGGGCTCTGTCACCGGCGGATTTCCACCGGTTGGCATTGCCATATTACGAAAAATGTTTTACACGCCGGCTTAATCTGGAATTTTTAAGTACGGTGCTACAGCCGCGTGTGG
This sequence comes from uncultured Alphaproteobacteria bacterium, assembly GCA_944393205.1. Taxonomy (GTDB): domain Bacteria; phylum Pseudomonadota; class Alphaproteobacteria; order RF32; family CAG-239; genus CAAFZY01. The sequence continues at coordinate 44,203 of CALXZI010000002.1, forward strand.
AAACCATGAACGATATTTATACCCAAGCGGATTTTTTGGAAAAATTGCCGGATTATGATATTTCTTTGTTTCAAAACAAAAAAATGAAAACTGATGAAACTGTCGCTAAACAAACATTGGCTTTAGGTCTACAAGTTTTGAAAGATACATCCGTTTGGAATAATGAGAATTTATTTAATATTTTAAAAGATTTAGCACAGCAAAATGGCTTAAAAAACGGACAAATGCTTTATCCGGTGCGGATTGCTCTTTCAGGGAAAGAAACAACTCCAGGCGGCGCAACCGAATTGGCTGTTGTTTTAGGCAAAGAAGAAACCTTAAACCGTATTCAAACAGCCTTAAATAAATTATGAGAAAAATTGTAATTTACGGAGCCGGACGGGTTGGCACTTGTTTGATGGCCGAGCTATCTTTACACGCTTCATCCGATAGAGTTGAAGTGATTATGTATGCACCACACAATTCTCAACGTTTGTTAGGCGCAAAACTGGATTTGGAAGATGCTGCTGTAATGGTTGCGGCTCAAAGCAAATACCATTTTAGAATCACGGATAATCCGGAAGATTTTGCCGGTGCTGAAGCGGTGTTGGTAAGTGCCGGCGGCACGCCGTCTAAAGAAGATTATGCCCGTGCGGCCGAGCAGGGGATTGACGACCGAACGGTTCAGGGAATGTTTAATATTGATATTATGCAGGCTTTTGCTCAAAAAATGCAAAATTGTCCGCAGGCTGTCATTTTTGTATTAAGCAATCCGGTAGATATGATGTGCAATATCATCCGCAAACTGCTCCCAACGCATCAGGTTTACGGCTTGGGCTGTTGGTTAGACACTATGCGTTTTCGCCGTGAGTTGTGGCAACTTCTCCGACCAAGCAATTCCAAACTGTCGCCGGAGGACATCAAATCATACATCATCGGACACCATAATGACACAATGTTTGTTTGGCAAAAAAGTCTGGAAGGGATTCCCGCGTCGGCACAGCAAATTGCAAAAGCTCTGCAAAAAACCCGCGACCGTGGTTTGCTAATCACACAAACAGCCGCAAAAGCATCTGTGCCGCAAGCAAACACCGGTTCATGTTGGGCACCGGCACTTATGGTAAGCAAGGTGTTACAAGCTTTTATCAACGGTAAATTGTTTTTACCGATGAACAGGAATATTCTGCCGCAAGAAAGTGAAGAACTTGCCGGTGCTTATGTTCAACTTCCGTGCTTAATTACCCGTAAAAAAGTAAAACCGATTCCGGCTGATTTAACGCATCAAGATATTGCCAATTTGCGCATTTGCCTTGAAAAAAGCCGAGCCAATGCACAAAAGTTGCGTCAATTTATAGAAATCTAAAAAAAATCCCCGTAATAGGGATTTTTTTAAGTTATTAAGCTTTGAGCATAGCTTCCGGCGCTTCAATACCCAAAAGATAAAGCAGTTGTTTTAACATATCGCGCACCAAACGCGCCAATTTCAGGCGTGAGGCTGCAATTTCCGCAGTTTGCGCCGTCATAATCGGGCAGGTATTGTAAAAATTGCTGAAATTCTGCGCCAACGTATAGGCATAATCAGTAATAATGCTGGGCTCTTTTTCTTCATGCGCACGGAAAATAATATTGCCGAACTGCAAAAGTTTCAAAGCCAGCGAACGCTCGTCATCGTTTTCAATAACAATATCGCCTTCTTCTAGATTTTGCGCCTTGGCTTTACGTAAAATAGAGTTGATACGGGCAATGGCATATTGAATATAAGGGCCGGTTTTACCGTCAAACTTGGCAAAATCTTCCAATTCAAAAACATAACCGGAGCCGATATTGTTTTTTAAATCTTGAAATTTGATAGCGCCCAAGGCAATTTGCGAAACCAGTTTTTCAATCTCGTCAGCGCCGTAACCTTCAATCTCGTCGGGTTTGGGCATAGATTGACGCACTTTTTCTTTACTTAATTCAATCAAATCTTCCAAATTCATCACGCCGCCGTCGCGGGTTTTGAAAGGCTTACCGTCTGCGCCGTTAACCGTACCGAACCCAATGTGCGTCAACTTGACATTTTCAGCAATACCGAGCATCTGCACCACTTGAAACACCTGTTCAAAATGTAGCGTTTGCCGCTTGTCAACCACATAAATGATTTCATCGGCATGCAAATCTTCTACCCGCATTTTGATGGTGGCAATATCAGTCACCTGATAACCAACCCCGCCGTCCGATTTGACCAGAATAACCGGCGGCATCGGTTTGTTTGTTTCCGGTAAACGAACAATTGTCGCACCGTCATCAACCTCCGACAACCCTTTTTCTTGAGCCTGCTTGATAACTTCGCCGCAAGCTGCATGAGCATCGCTTTCGCCGAGCCACAAGTCAAAATGAGCATCCAATTCGGCATAAATTTTCTTGACATCCGCCACCGACACATCGCGCAAATATTTCCAAGCCTTGCGGTATTCAGGATTGCCGTTTTGCAAATCAGCAGTAATCTGTCGTGCTGTTTCTTTGGCTATCTCATCTTCTTTACAACGAATATTCGCTTGCTTATAAAAAGCGGATATGGCGGCGACATCATAAGTTTCCACCTTGTCAAGATTACCGTCTTGACGGATAATTTCGGCAATAATCATCCCCATCGGTGTTCCCCAATCACCAAAATGCACATCAGAAACCACCTCATTGCCGACAAATTGCTCAATCCGACGGATGGATTCGCCGACCACAGCCGAGCGCAAATGCCCAACATGTAAGGCTTTGGCGACATTCGGCCCGCCAAAATCCATCACAACTTTACTCGGGCTTGCGCTTTTTTCGCAACCGAAACGCTCATCTTGTGCCATCGAGTCGGCAAGTGCGCCGATAAAGCCGTTTTGCAAACTGATATTGATAAACCCCGGACCATCAACAGAAACCGCAGCAATATCAGCATCTGCTTTGAGATGTTCGGCAATATTTCCGGCAATCTCGCGCGGGTTTTTATGCAAAATTTTAGCCAGTGCCAATGCGCCGTTACATTGAAAATCGCTCAAATCAGGACGATCAGACGGCTTCACGAAAGCAAATTTTGCGTCCAGTTCAAGTTCTTGAAATATTTTTTCCAGTTTTTGGTTCAGTTTTTGTTCAATAGATAAGCTCATAAGTTGTTCCTTGTCGTAAGATTATTTAACACATTTGTAATAAGCATGCGAAGGTAAAAACAGTTTGCATGAAAATGAAGTCTTCTTCACCCATTCGGCGTGTGTGCCGGTCTTGTGTTTTTTGCATTCGGCATCGGCCAAATTTTGCAAAGTCTGTTTATCTGTCCACAAACCGTTATAACAAACAGCCGGCGCTGAAGGTTTGGATTTTCCGACATAAAGGCGGCTGATATCCTGCGCGCCGGCATTGCGTCGTCGGTCAACAAACGGCTCAAAAAGCGAACAGGCGGAAAGTCCGCACAAAATTAAAACCGCAAGAGTGATTTTTAGACTGGACAATTTCAAAAACTCCATTAAATTAATAACAATGTTTAAGCATAATATACAAAGAAGATTTTAAATGCAAAGCGAAAATGAATATATCGGCGATGATAAGTTTAAAAAATTTTTGGCTCATTATGAATGCCCGATGCCGTTAAATGTGGTGAAAATGCGTTTTGCCGGCGCCGTATGCAGCCCGAACTTAAACCTTCGCCCCACTGACGTTATTTCCTCATTATGGGCAGAAAACCAAGCGCCGCGGCTGGAAACCAAAAAAGAGGCCGAGCTGTTTTTCAAGTTTTTTATGGGTTTGTGGGATGAAATGTTTAAACTCGTCCGTGCCAACAAACTCACATTGCCCAAGTTTGGCAAATCCGAGATGGCAAATTTGAGTTTAAGATGCCGCAACCGGCATGAAGAACTGGAGCAGGGGTATCTTGAGGGATTTTGGGGCGGAAAAGAAGATTTGAACATTCCAGCCTACATTGCCGAAATTTTGGATTCTCTTTCCGAACTTGCCGATGTTTACATGGCTTTGGCTAAAAAAGCCGCCGACAAGACAGATGATGAATTGCTTAAAACCGCTGCGCACACTGATAAAATGGCCGAGCGCGCCATCGGTTTCATTATAGAAAATTCCGTGCTACCGCGGATTGAAGAATTGCAAAGAAAAGTCAATTAATTATCACAAGGAGTTGAAGTTATGGAACTTTTAGAAGGGCTTTTAACCAGACGTTCGGTGCGTCAATTTGCTGCGGATAAAAAAGTCAGTAAAAAAGATATTGAAGAAATCTTAAAAGCGGCCTCATACGCGCCATCAGCACATAACAAACAGCCGTGGGAGTTTGTCGTGATTGAAGAGCCGGAAAAGTTAGCGGGTTTCCGTACAGTACAACCTTGGACGAGCTTTGCCAAGAACGCCTCATGCGTGATTGTTGTTTGCGGCAACACCGACGAAAGTTTTCATCGCGAAAAAGAAAACGAAACCTGGAATTTCGCCGATGTGGATTGCTCTTTGGCAGCACAAAACATTTTACTTGCCTGCCATGCCAAAGGTTTGGGCGCTTGTTTCTGCGGTGCAGCACCGATGCCGTTGGTAATTGACGGTGTGCGTAAGTATTTAAATTTGCCGGAAAACATCCGTCCGCTGGCAATTATTCCGATCGGTTATCCGGCAGAATCTCCCAAACAACCGGAAAACCGCTATAATCCGGCCAAAGTTCATTGGGAAAACTGGTAAAACACGTCCGTTTAATTATTTCCATGTAACATATAAACGGCATTTTGTGGAATTTTCGGTGCATTGGTGACAAAGCATGTCTATATCATTAAGAGACATGTTATATAAACAATTGTCTCCCTCACAATAAGCATCGCCATAAAAATGCCCGAAATCTTCTTTTTGCTCTTCGCCGTCCTCATTGATTGAATATCCATCGGTAAAGATATAATATATTTCCGAATGCATTGTTTTGTATACGTTTAAGAGGTTTGCACAGATTTCTTTTTGGCTGCCGCCGATGTCAAACCTGTATCCTATGCCGTAATAGGGTGATTGCCCGTAAAACCATATCAATGCGCCGAAAATATCGGTTAAATAGGCGCTTCCCTCGCGTTGTAGCTCAATACCGTCCGGTAAAAGATTGAGCTTGCTTAAGAGTTGGGCATAATATTCATCTCCGGTTTCAGGAAAGTCCGGTCGCAGCTGCATGGCATTGTTCAAAAGAATGGTCATGGCTTCCGCCTGCTTATTGAGCTTATATTTAAGCATGGCCTTGGAATAACCGCTGATAGCCCCGACGCTTAAAACCCCGATAATTGCTAAAACACCGAGCATCTCCACCATACTTCTACCACATTCGCGCATAATTTTCTATCCAAATTGCAAAACAAACATATTTTCTCGTCATTCTAAACCGTTTTTTTTTTTTGCAATTTTAAAGAGTCTCGTGGGGATAACTTACAACCGGCAGAAGTTATTGTGCGTATCGCCACATATCCAAAAATGCGAATATAATATTATAGACGCAACAGTAAACAAATCCGGCTTTATAAAGAATTTTTGATTTTTTGCACTTCAGCCCGAGCCAAAGCATCCACCCGTTCGTTTTCAGGGTGTCCGTTATGACCTTTGACCCACACCCAACGGATTTCATGCCGTTTGATCAATTCATCAAGTTTTAGCCACAAATCAACATTTTTCACACCATCTTTTTTATTGGAAACTTTCCAGTTGTTGCGTTTCCAGTTCGGCATCCATTCGGTAATGCCGCTCATCACATATTTACTATCGGTATAAAGGGTAATGTTACAGTTAGTCTTGAGAGCTTGCAAAGCTTCAATAACTGCCGTTAATTCCATACGATTGTTAGTGGTTTGAGCTTCGCCGCCGCTTAATTCTTTTTCAATATCTTTATAACGCAGCAATACGCCCCATCCGCCAACGCCAGGGTTCCCCGAACAAGCGCCATCCGTAAATATTTCAACTCTTGCCGTCATGGTTTAAGCACTCTGTAAATAAGTCCCGAAAAACTCGTTCAAAAGTGTTTCATTTTCATCTTCTTCGCGCAAAGCTTTAGCAACAAACGAGCGCAACTGGTTTTTCGGAATATAAAACCTGAAATCTTTCGGCGCAGCCCCTTCGGCACCGATAACGCCGTTTAGGCAAAAATCTTCTTCAACATAAGGCGATAAAATAATCTGCACTTGCGTAAAACGCAACATTCCCCGCGGCGGCAAGCGGAGCTCCGGTTTTGTAATCAAATTCAAATGCCCGCTAATGCCGGTCAAAGCATCCATCTGGTTGTAATTTAGAAACCGCACTTTGTTATATTCGCCGCCGGTGGCTTCGGTCGTGCAGGATAAATAAAGCTCGCGGCCGATGGCGTTGCTTTCATTATGTGCCTGAATATAAAAATTTATTTTAACATATTTTTCCGGCGGATTATCAATCGTGTTCGGATACAAAATATCTTCATCGGCATTTTCCAAAATTTCCAAGCTTTTATCTTCAATGACAAGCTCAATATTCGGTTGCGGCCGTTTGCCGAACATGCCGGCAATAACCGCATACGGGGCAGGGACGTTATTAGACCCTGAACGAATGTAAATCGTGCTGTTGGTAGTGGTCATCAACGGGGTAATTTCCGATTTCGGGATAAAGGTTGCAATAAAACCGTCGCCGTTTTTATCACAACTGATGATATGGTTGCGCACCCCGTTGTGGCTCGGAATGGTACAACCGGAGATTGCCCCTTCCAACCAACTCAAAAACCGGTGTACATTCTGTACTTTAACCTTGGCTTGTGCCACATCGCCAACCTCGGCATCACGCGCGCATTCCACGCCCCAGACCACAACGCCGCCTTCGGAATTGCCAAAACCCGATATGGCTTTGGCAAGGTTTTTCCGATCATCGCGATGCAGGGTGTTAAAATTCTTTCCGGTTGAAACCGCTTGCTTAAAATCCAAAAACAATTCTTCGGTTTGTCCGTTGACAATAAACTCGTCAATCGCATCTTCCCCGAAATAAACCAACCTTTGAAAGATGTCTTCTGCACGCGACATGGCAAATTTCTCCGCTAAAATAAAACCGTATATCTTTACATATACGGCAGGATTAATAAAAAAATCTTAAAATTGCAGCATTTTTTGTACTTCATCATAGGTCGGATATGTTTTGAGATCACCCAAAAGCGTATATGTCGGCTTGGCTGAAAACAACATCTGCGCGGCTTTTTGCACATCATCGGCCGTAACCGCCTCAATCCGCTCCACGATTTCATCGGTCGGGATAACCCGATTATATAAAAGCATTTGCCTTGCAATAACTTCTGCAGTTGCCGAAGAACTTTCCAAGGCCATCAGCATGCTGGCTTTTAATTGAATTTTGGCACGCTCAAGCTCTTTGTCTGAAACTTTTTCCTGCACGGTTTTCTTGATTTCATCAACCACGACCGGCACAAGTTTATTGATTTCCTCGCCCGATGTTCCGGCATAAATACCGAACAAACCGCTTTTCGTATGCGAGTTGGTAAAGCTGTAAACCGAATAAACCAAGCCGCGTTTTTCTCTGATTTCCTGAAACAAACGCGATGACATTCCCCCACCAAACAAAGTTGAAAAAACCGATACGGCATAATACGCCGGATTATTGTATTCCACGCCTTGAAAACCCAACAACACATGAGCTTGCTCAATCGGACGTCTTTCTTCATAAAACCCGCCTTGATAAGTTTGCGGGGCAACGGCAAAAGATGTGTTTGGGCGATATTCTTTCATCCTTGCCTCAACCATTTTAACAAAAGATTCATGCTTGAGATTGCCGACCGCCACCACAACAGTGTTTTGCGCCGCGTAATTATGCCGCATGTATTGATGTAGCTTTTCAGCCGTGAAAGAGCGCACGGTTTCAGCCGGTCCCAAAATGGTGCGGCCGAGCGGCTGATTCGGAAAAGCCTTGTCTTGAAAATAATCAAAAACCACGTCATCGGGCGTATCAATGCCTTGTTTAATTTCCTGAACCACCACTTCTTTTTCTTTTTTCATTTCATCTTCGGGAAATAAAGGCGCCATAACAAAATCGGCAATCACATCCAAAGCCAGCTCCACATCGTTTTTCAGCATTTTGGCATAAAAAGCCGTAAACTCACGAGAGGTATAAGCATTGTTTTGCCCGCCGACATTTTCAATTTCTTCCGAAATCTGCAAAGAAGTGCGTTTTTGGGTGCCTTTAAACACCATATGTTCCACAAAATGTGAGATACCGTTAATGTCTTCCGTTTCATAAGCCGCACCGGTATTAACCCAAATGCCCAATGAAACCGTTTCGTTTTGCGGCCGTTCGGACGTAACAACACGTAAACCATTAGGCAAAATAGTTTGTTTGATTTCCATTTTATCACCCCGTTTAATTTCAAAATTGACAGCATTATATCGTGCGTATAAGATAAATCAACAGCAAACAACAGAAAGGATAAATTAAAATGAAAAAATTTGCGGTAATACTTTCCGGCTGCGGCCGCGCCGACGGCTCGGAAATCCATGAAGCGACCTGCGCCTTGTTGGCAATTGACCGATTGGGCGGAACATATCAATGTTTTGCCCCCGATATGCCGCAAGCCGCCGTCATCAACATCTTAACCGGTGAAAAAATGCCGGAAACGCGCAACGTTTTAACCGAATCAGCTCGTATTTGCCGCGGCGATGCCAAAGATATCAAAGAATATAATCCGGCTGATTTTGATGCAATCATCTTTCCGGGCGGTTTTGGCGCCGTTACCAACTGGTGCGATTTTGCCGCCAAAGGGGTTGATTGCCATGTTGAGCCGGAAATTCGCCGCGCCGCATGGGACAGTTACAAACAAGGTCTTGTCATCGGCGCCATGTGCATTGCACCGGTTGTCATGGCAAAAATTTTGGGCGGTGAGGGCGTGCATTTAACCATCGGTACTGACAAAGCCACGGCTGCCGCGGTTGAACAAATGGGTGCCGTACACGAAAACCGTGCCTCAACCGAAGTTTGCGTAGATGAAAAACACCGTTTGGTTACCACGCCGGCTTATATGCTGGCAACCTCCGTCAAAGAAGTTGCCGCCGGCGCGGAAGAAATGGTCAAGGCGATGTTAAAGCTTTTATAAAATTTAACAATCGGTTGATTAAATTGCGGAAATCAAAAGTTTCCGCAATTTTTCATTTGCCGACGTTTAATACTTGCAACTTTCCTGAAACTTTATATAGTAAAATAAGAGATTGCTTTTAAACAATCTCTGAAAGCACCTGTGTTGGGTGCGGAGTTTTTACAGGCTCTTAAGACACGGTGTGGTGTTAGGATATAACATCATGATTTTGTGATATGTGACGCATATGCACAAGAAATATATCCCCGATTTTGGTCGGGGAGCTTATGGCGTATGTTCAGGACATTGTTGGTTTTTCCGATGTGTCTAAAGGCTATAAGAGTCATTTCACCGTGTATGATTTGTAAACTCTCCGACCACCTGCATCAGGTGGTCGTTTTGCTATTGATGTATAAGGAGAGTTTCATGTCTGAAATCAGTATTATCGTACCGGTTTACAATGTAGAAAAATATCTTGCTCGTTGTCTGGAAAGCATTATAAATCAAACATACCAAAATCTGGAAATCATTTGTGTTAACGACGGCTCAACCGACAATAGTTTGCAAATATTAAACAATTATGCCGCTAAAGACAAACGCATAATTGTTATCAACCAAGAAAATAAAGGCCTTTCTGCTGCGCGTAACGCTGGTTTGAAAAGAGCAGGCGGAACATATGTCAGCTTTATAGATTCGGATGATTTTGTCCATCCGCAATTTGTAGAAATTTTGTTATATCTAATAAAACAAAACCAAGCCGATATTTCCGTTGCCCGAATATTAAAAAACAAAACTCAAAAAAATATTATTCCAGAAACGATCAATAAAGCTAATATCCATGCTAAAATAGAAAGCAACCCGTTGTTTTCTATTTTAAGCCATCAACGTTATCGCCTACGTTTTATGGTATGTCCGGCATTATATAAAACCAGCCTGATTGTTAACCATCTTTTTATTGAAGGCATATATTTTGAAGATTATCCTTGGATAATTAGTTTGATGAGCCAAAATCCAAAAACCGTGATAACCAATCAACAATTATATTATTACACCTACAATCCTGGTTCAATTACCAAAACCGCCTTTACTGTCAAAAAAGCAAACGATTATTGGACGGGGTTGAAGTATTTGTTTGAATATTTCAAACAAAACAAACAAGGATTGTCATTTTTGAAAAAACGCCTGATGCCGAACATCTTCAAAACCCAGTTGAAACTAATTGAAAAAGAAACAAAAAAAGACGACTTGTATTCTGTCTTGGCCGATGAACTCTATTGGGCAAAAAAAGAAAAACTCCTTTCAATTTGGCACAACAACTGGTTTCGTTTGCGGAAATATCATAAAATCATGAACAATAAACATTCATAAAAGCTTGTCAAATATGTAAAATTTGCTAATATTCCGGCAGAAGGATAATAAAATGTATTTTTGCGACACGCACATTCATCTGCCAGAAATTAAAACGCAAAGCCTGCAAACTTTTTTGCAAACGGCTGAAAAAATCGGCATTGTCCGTTTCATCAGTGTTTCGGCCAAACCGGAAGATTGGCCGGCAACGGCAAACGTGGCGACAAAATACCCCGAAAAAGTCACACCGGCTTTTGCCGTTCATCCGTGGTATGTCAATAACTTGCCGGATAATTGGCAGGAAAAACTTGAACAAATGATTGCGCAACATCCGCAAGCTTTGATTGGCGAATGCGGTTTTGACCGTTTGCATGACAATAATCGGGAACGTCAACAAGAAGTTTTTGATTTTCATATTCAAATGTCTCAAAAACATCACCGCGCGCTGCTGCTGCATATGGTCAAAGCCGATGCATGGCTGGAAGCGTATTGGCAGCGTCTGCCCGAAAAATTTGTTTTTCACTCTTTCGGCGGCAATCCGGAACTGTTAAAAAAGATTGTTAAATACGGCGGTTATGTGGCGCTTAATGCCAAAATCCTAAACAAAAACAAGGCTGAAGAAATTTTACGCGTTTTGCCGCCCGAACGTTTGTTGTTGGAGAGCGACGCGCCGTACCAAACGAGGGTTGAAACCATACCGGATTTATGCAAAAAAATCGCGTTGATTCAAGGGATAAAAGTTGAAGTGTTGGCTCAACAAATATATGCCAACACCTTGGAGATAATGAACAATGACAGATGACAGATTTGTACGCACCCGTCTTCTTTTAGGCGATGACGGAATGGAAAATTTGAGCAAAGCAACGGTAATGATTGCCGGCCTCGGCGCCGTCGGTGGTTATGCTTTGGAAGCCGTTGCCCGAGCTGGGGTGGGGCGCTTGTTGCTGGTAGATTGTGACAGCTTTGACGTCACCAACATCAACCGCCAGATTTTAGCCTTAAATTCCACCATCGGCCTGAAAAAAACGGATGTTGCCGCCGCACGTGTGCGTGAAATCAACCCGTCGTGTCAGGTTGTCATAAAAGATATGTTCATCAATAAGGAAAGCTTGAACGAACTTTTAGCCGAAACGCCGGATTATGTGATTGATGCCATTGATACGTTAGGTCCGAAATGTGATTTGATGGAGGCCTTGCAAAACCGCAATATACCATTTATATCTTCCATGGGCGCGGCCTTAAAGACCGATGTTTCTGCCGTAAGATTAGCCAAACTTTCGCAAACGCGAAACTGCTCTTTGGCAAAACACGTCCGTCAAAACTTGAAAAAACGCGGTGTAAAGATTGAAGATATTGATTGTATTTTTTCCGCCGAACAATGTAAAATAAAACATCAGGCGGTTATTGCCGGTCAAGACGGAAAGAAAAGCACACTCGGCTCGCTGCCGACCATTACCGCCATTTTCGGGTTGATGATGGCCAACGAAGTCATATTAAAACTGGCAAAAGGAAAACAAAATGCAACAGACAAATGCTGAACCAAAAATCAAAATCGTGCTGCTGGGGCGCAAAAATTCCGGCAAAAGCAGTTTTTTGAACTTGCTGTTGAATCATGACGCGTCAGCGACGGCAACGCCGTCTTTGGATGTTGTCGGGGTTGAGGAAGTCAGACAGGAAATGCACCCGTTCGGTTCGGTATTATGGTTTGATGTTCCGGGGTTTTCAAATGATGACACGTCCAATCAGTTAAAAACAATCGCGCCGGTCTTACACAAGGCCGATGTGGCGGTGTTGGTTTGTGAAGGCGATGAAATCGGCACGATAGAGCGCGATATCATCACGCATCTGGAATTAAAACGAATACCGCGGATTGTGGTGTTCAATAAAGCCGACACGCACGCCATCGGCGATCCGGAAGGAGCGATTGTCGCCAATTCTCTGGATAAGTCGTCAAGAACTCAAGTTTTGACCGAACTCAAAGCGGCGCTTATCCGTGTTTGTCCGGAAGATTTGCTCGTTCCGCCGGTATTCATCGGCGATTTGGCACCACGTGGCGGCACGGTTATTATGATGGTTCCCAATGATTATGATTACGTCAAAGGTCGTCTTCCTTTGCCGCAGGCGCAGGTGATTCGCGACTGCTTGGACCACAATCAAATGATTATGACCGTCAAAGAAAGCGAATATGCCAAAGTGTTGCAAAATCTTAAAACCCCGCCGGATTTGGTGATTTGCGATTCTTCACTGGTTTCGCAAATGGTGGTGCAAACCCCGAACGGCATCAAATGCACGAGTTTTTCGGTTTTAACCGCCCGCATGCTGGGCGATTTGCAGCAAATGACCGACGGCGCCTTGGCCGTGTGGCGCTTAAAAGACGGCGACAAAGTTTTGATTGCCGAGCCGATTTTGCCCGAAAACCTGCAAGATGACATCAGTACGGTCAAAATTCCGCGCTGGCTGTCGGAAAAAACCGGAAAAGACTTACTGATTGAACATATGTACGGTTCCAGTTGTCCGCTCGGATTGGAAAATTACAATCTGGTTATCCACCGTGGGCTTCATCAGCAAAGCCGTAAAGACTTTTTAGAAGAACAAAGCCGCTGTCTGGCCGCCGGCGTCCCGCTGACCAATTACAGCGTCTGCGCCTCGGAATTACATGGTTTGCTGGCCAAAATTTTGGAACCTTTTCCTAACACGTTGGAACGCTACCAAAGACGCCGCGAAGAGATTATTCAGACTGTGCCGAACAAAAACAGAATATAAAACACTTCATTTTGAAAGATGCCTCGGCTGATAACAGAGCAGGTGCCGCATACTCTTTCTTGCTTAAAAAAGCGCTTGATTATTTTTTTTAATTAAAAGCTCAACACAGAACTTGACAAAATTACAAAAAAACATCATAATGACATAAATGATTAAGGAGAATATCCATGAATAAAGATGAGTTAAAACGCCGAATTAAGCAAATAAAAGTTTCCGCAATCATAACCGGAGCCGTTCTTTCATCGGCTGGTATGGCATCAAGTTGCTCTAATGTTAAAGATCAAGAAACTTTTAACAAAGAGCAGGTCGTCATAACAAAAGGGCAAGCAACGGAAAATTTATTACAAACAGCTAAAAATTTTTCCCAAAGCGACAACAAAAAAGCTTCTGATGAATTGTACCAAGGTGTTCAAGAAGCCATTAAAAACGGCGCCGATGTCAACGCTCAAGACGAAAACGGCAATACAGCTTTAATGATTATGCTATGCCAGCAAAAAGGTAGTGATGAGGAAAACCTCATAAAATCAATCTATTGTATTTTGGAGCAAAACCCCAATATGACGATTGAAAACAATTTAGGTATAAATTCCCTTGATATGGCAAAGGCATACAGAACATGTGGCATTGGCTCAAAAGAACTTCATTATACGGCATCACCGCAAATGATTGCTGTGGTAAGAAGCATGCAGAACAAATATGAAGAACAAATTGCCGCCGGATACCAATCTGCTCACCAAATTAATTATATGCCGGCCGGAAAGACAGATGTTAAAATCACGAAAGAAAACCTAAATACCATATTTTTTGAAACAGTCAACGCTGCAAACAGTTGGGACGGTGCGTATAAGATTACTTTTGATCAAAAAGATGCTCAAGAATTGTACAACATCGTTAAAACCGTTATTGATAATGGAGCAGATATTAACGCCCGAGATGAAAACGGCAAAACAATGATTTTATCCTTATTGGAAATAAACAGCAACGCTCAAAGCAACAACAAAAGCAGTTGTTCTTCAAAAGGATATTGGCAAACTGTTAATTACGTACTAGAGCACAATCCAGATCTTACCATAAAAGACAATTTGGGTGTCGGTGTTATGGATCATATTGACTTTATTTTTGCGGCCGGTGAAAAAATTTCCGCCCAAAACATCGCGCTTCTTCGCCGAGTAAGCGATAAATATGAACAACAGGTAAATACAAATACGCACGATAATGTTCAAACACAAACCGGCAACAAAACATTAAATTGGGAAAAAGCTTTGGATATGTCCCCAAGCAGATAAATCCAAGATTATTTATAACATTTTCACAAAATCTATAAGATTTAAGTAAATAGCCTTGGTAATAAACCGAGGCTATTTTATATTGAATTTGTGTGATTTTTTAAAATCCAAAATGTTTTTATGGATTTATTATTGTGCTACAACGTTTGTTGTTTAAAGTTCTGCACCGGCATATTGGTAATAGTATAAGCTTTTATAAATTCATTTCTTTGCACCATCCTGATGCCGTTGCTGTCTTTAACCAAATACGCACCATCTTTACCGGCCGTCTGTGGATGACCGGTTGCGCCGGCGAAAACCGCTCCTTCGTTTAGATAAACAGCCTGAACAGCTTCTTTTTTCTTAACACCGGCAAAAATCATCCCCGGTTTAATATTTTCTTTGGTCGGCGCATCTTTTAATCCGGCGGCGAAATTAATGTCCCTTAAAAACAATCAGATAGAAAAAATGTATTTTCCAAAAAACATAAAAAAGAGCGCTCAAAGCGCTCCAAACTGGCGGAGAGTACAGGACTACGCCGTTTCACGGCTCTTTCTCTTTGGCATCTAAATTCGCCGCGGTCGCTGTCGCTTCCCTTGCTCATTAAGATGTTACAAAGAGCTTGCAGACAAAAAGGCAAGAACTCTTGCCTTTTTGCTTAGCGCTCCTTTCGGTTCAAGTCCTGTACACTCATACAAAAAAAGAGCGCTTAAAGCGCTCCAAACTGGCGGAGAGTACAGGACTTGAACCTGTGCATCCTTTTAACGGGATGACGGATTAGCAATCCGCTGCATTACCACTCTGCCAACTCTCCATGGTAAATAACGTTGTTATATTTATATTATCTTTTCTTTGACGTCAACTGGTTTTTTGTGTTTTTTGCATAATTCTTTGATAACAAGCAAAAGCCTGATCATCACGGCAATATTTTTCCACTTCGGCAAACGTCAACCATTGTACGTCGGCGTTTTCATCTGTTTTTGCTTTTAAAGGCTGATTTTCATCAGCTTCAAACCAATAAGTCAGATTATAATGCAAATGATTTGGCACAAATTTTCCGTGTTTATAATGTTCAGCCACGCTCAAAACCGCCAAATCAATGGGTGAGGGCGACAACAACCGGAAGTTTTGCAAAGAACTTTCTTCTTTGATTTCCCGAACAATAACTTCAAACAAATCCTGATTTCCGTCGGTATGACCGCCAAGCCAAGCCCAAAACTTATATAAATTATGAAATGCCATCAAAACTTTATTATGCTTTAGATTAACTATCCACGCTGAAATTGTTATGTGGCCGATAAGATTGTCCCGAACATAAGCAAAACCGCCAAAAGCCTCAAGAAATTGCAAAAAGGAGAGGCGCCCAAACTCTTCTTTTTCATCAAAGGCGTTATAGGCAGATAAAAACGCTGATAATTCAGTAAAGTTATTTAATAAATTCTTTTGAGCTTTCATCAAAAACAAACCTCATATTTAAAACAACAAAAAAATATCCGGTAGATAATCAGGCGTCAAGTGAAAACGCCGCCAAAGTTAAAAGTTAATATTTTGACAAATGAGATTTTGCTACCACAAGACATTGAATCAAATAAATAAATTCAAAAAAGGGCGTTTGTTGCACTATATAAATTTGTCGCATAATGTTTATTATGTATACAAATACAATCCAAGCCGAGTATACTTTATTGCCACATCATGTTTCGTCCTGATATTATTATCCGAATCATTCTGACATTATTATGTTTTAGCGCTCACGCCGAGCAAAATTCATTTCAAGATGATTTTATACGCTCATCTCGTTTTTAACGTTCCAGAAATTTACGAAATTCAATCTTTGCAATTTTATAAAGCATCTTTCCGACATGACCGCGTTCCGGAATAATTATCAGTTTTGATTTCGGTAAACCTTTATGAAGCCGATACGCACCTTTGAGCGGACAAACAAAATCCAACCGGTTATGAACGATTATTGTCGGAATATTTTTTATTTTTCCGACATTTTTAATGATTTCGTCATCTTTAAGCATAAAATTTTGCGCCGCATAATGCATATATATCCTATTGACAGTCAAATCCTCGTCTTCAACAACTGTCAGATTGTTCCATTTTGGCGACAAACTGCCACAAACACGCTCATACCAACCGTAATAATTGATAGCATCCAATTGTTTTTTCTTGCTTTTTGAGTTGATTTCTGCGTCAAAATAAGTTGGAATATCCATTTTCCCGGCTTTATTTTTGAGCGTTTCCACAAAATCCGGATAAAAATACGAATTGCCTTCAAATTCCCAAAAACGTGCGTCTTTGTCGGCTAAAAATATTTGTGATAATAAAAGTTTTTCCACCATTTGCGGATGTTTTTCAGCAAAAAGCAAGGCCAACGTTGAGCCCCACGAAGCGCCGCGTAAAACAATTTTTTCTTTTATTTTCAGAAATTTAATAAGATTTTCTACATCTTTGAGTAAACTTTGCGTATCGTTATTTTTCAAACTTCCCATCGGCAGCGATTTGCCGCAGCCGCGTTGATCAAAAACAATCACCCGATATTTTCTTAAATCGGCAAATGCGGCATGAGAAGCTTTGCCCGAACCGCCTGGGCCGCCATGGAACACCAACACAGGCTTTCCCTGTGGATTGCCAAACTCCATAAAAAACACTTGATGCCCTTCTCTTTCTGGTAAATATCCTTGATGAAAAGGTTTCGGTTCAAACCATTTTTTCCACCATTCTGTCATGTTCTTTCCTTAATTGTTTATAATTAACTTAAACTGTTTTATCAAAGCCTTCCTGTGTCAAAGATGCCTTAATCAACGCTTGTGTATAAACTTCACGCGGGTGTTCAAAAATTTCTTCGGCGCGGTTGTTTTCCACAATTTTTCCATCCTTCATGACCACAATGCTATCAGCAATCGCCTTAACGGCACGCATATCATGCGAGATAAACACATATGCCATACCGGATTTTTGTTGTAAGTTTTTTAAGAGCTCCAATATTTGCGCTTGCACAGTCACATCTAGCGCAGATGTCGGCTCATCCAACACAACGACTTCAGGATCAAGAATAAGAGCCCGAGCAATAGCTATTCGTTGTCGTTGTCCGCCCGAAAACTCATGCGGATATTTATACAAATCGGTAGCAGATAACCCAACCTCATTAAGCATTTCGGCCACCTTGGTTTTAACCTCATCGTTTTTAAGGTTCGGAAAATGTACCCACAGCCCTTCCCCCACAATTTGCAGCACATTTAGGCGCGGATTAAGCGAATTGTAAGGATCCTGAAACACAATTTGCACATTTTGGCGAAAATCCTTATGATTATAAGCTTTGCGCCAAACAAATCGTCCCTCATACTTGATAAGATTTGCAAGAGCCATTCCTAAAGTGGTTTTGCCGGAACCGCTTTCTCCAACCACCCCCAACGTCTGACCGCGATAAATATTAAAAGACGCATGATTAACCGCATAAATATTTTGTGTTACTCTGCCCAAAAATGTTTTCTTCAGCGGGTATGAGACCGTAACGTCTTGTGCCGAGACCAAAACATCATCATTGCTTTTATGACATTTTTTCAACGGGAAATATGATTTTATTAAAGATTTTGTATAATTCTTGCTCGGATGAGTAAATATGCTTTCAACCGCCCCTTGTTCTATAATTTTTCCTTGATACATCACCAATATCCTATCCGCAATGCGTCTGATTAAATGCAAATCGTGACTGATAAAAATGATAGACATATCAAGCTGTTTTTTTAATTCAGCCAACAAAGTAATGATTTGTTCTTGTATGGTAACATCCAAAGCCGTTGTCGGCTCATCGGCAATTAAAATTTCCGGATTGTTGGCAATTGCCATGGCAATCATCACACGTTGTCGTTGTCCGCCGGAAAGTTCAAATGGAAATGCCCGATAACGTCGTGCCGGATTTTTAATGCCAACCGTTTTTAACAGCCTTAAAGTTTTGTTTCGTGCTTTTTTAAGCGATAGTTTTTGATGAAAGCAAATTGTTTCGGCAATTTGATCACCGATACGGTGCAAAGGATTTAATGATGACATAGGCTCTTGAAACACAAAACCGATTCTGCCGCCGCGCACAGTGCGTAAGGTTGCCGCATCCGCGCCGATAAGTTCCTCACCGTTTAACATAACCGATGCTTCTTTGTTATGAAATGCTTTAGGATACGGCAACAATCCCAAAATAGATAAAGCCGTTACTGATTTTCCGGATCCGCTTTCTCCGACAATCCCCAACACTTCTTTGGATTTCAAAACAAAAGAAACATCTTTGGCAGCGGTAAAAACCTCATTTCCATTTTTAAAACAAACCGATAGATTTTTAACTTCCAGCAAATTTTCCGTCATTTGTTTTTCCTCGTGTCAAAAGCATCACGCACGCCTTCACCGATAAAAATAAGCATAGTCAACAAGCCGGATAAGACAATAAAAACTGTTATTCCAATCCAAGGAGCCTGCAAATTATCCTTGCCCTGACGCACCAAATCGCCCAGAGACGGATATTCGCCAGATAAGCCCAAACCAAGAAAATCTAACGACGTCAAAGCAACAATAGATTCAGAAAGAATAAACGGAATAAATGTGATACTTGTCACTAAAGCGTTGGGCAGAATATGGCGAAAAATAATTCTGAAATTGCCGACGCCTAAAGCTTTTGCCGCCGTGACATATTCAAAATTACGGGTTCGTAAAAACTCGGCGCGTACCATAGTGGTCAGTGATGTCCATGAAAACAACATCAAAATTACCAAAATCGTCCAAAACGTTGGCAGAAAAATGCTGGCAACAATAATCAAAATAAATAACTGTGGCAGAGATTCCCAAATTTCAATAAATCGTTGCAAAATGATATCGGTTTTACCACCAAAATATCCCTGAATCGCCCCCACCACAATTCCAACAACCGATGAAAATAACGTTAAAAGAAAAGCAAAAATAACCGACAATCGTATACCGTACAATATTCTGGCCACAATATCCCTGCCCTCATCATCAGTACCGAGCCAATGGCGTTTGTCGGGTGCAGACGGCGCCGGTGTATCTATTTCATAATCCACCGTGTTATATGAAAACGGTATCGGCGGCATAATCATCCAGCCTGCACGATTAATATTTTGGACGATATAAGGATCTTTGTAATCTGCCGGCGTCGGAAAGTCGCCACCCCAAAACTCATCGGTATATGTTTTGAAAATCGGAAAATAAAACTCGTTGTTATATTTTACAAGTAATGGTTTATCATTGGCCAAAAATTCTGAAAACAACGAAACGACAAAAATGCTCAAAAAAAGCACAGACGCCGTTACCGCCCGATGGTTTTGGGCAAACGTTCTCCATCGTTTTTGCCAAATAGGACTCATGGAATATCCTTATTTTGCTGCAAGGTTTCATTTTGCAATTCCGGCGTGTCCGTTGTTTGTAACTTGGCCTGTTCGGCATCATGATCTTTTTTAATAACATCTATCGGATCCAAAAGTTTCATATGATTAATTGCATACCAACTGGCATACCATGCATCAAAGCTTTTTATATTTTCCGAAACTTGCTCATCAGACAAATCAAGTGCAGATAAACCGCTGACCAAACCACTTTTAAGACTTTTATGAATATTGATACCATCAAGCCCCGAGCAATTTTTGTCTTTATATAAATATTCCCGAATAATACTATCAGATTCGCAAATTTCATTATTAAACGATACTTTCTGATTAAGAGGCGATTTAACAGCCAATGTCACCAATTTGTCATAAATAAAATCATCAATAAACTTATCATATGATTTGACCTGAAAATTATTAATGCTTGACATACCTTCCACAATAAGGACTGTTTTGTTAAGCAAGCCCTCTTCTTCCAAACGACCAAGAAACTCTTGCAGTTTTCCGAACAAACATATGGTCTGCTCGTCATAGGCTTTTCGTTTCATGGAAGTTTTAGCGTTTTTCACCCAAGGCATATCTTCCATGTTAACCCAATCATGACGAGGTTTAATCTGGCAAAATTCATCATAAATAAACATATCCGATGGAATATCGGCATAAACAAAATAAGCCTGTCGTCCTTTATCGGAAATGATATTGTCTGCCAATACATCAAACGTCTTAACCGAGTTAATAACATATAAATTGTTATAGTTAATCCCAACCAGCGGCATTTTATCCGGTTCTCCGAAAACACGCAAAATCTGATAGACATTGGACATATCCTTAAAAATTTTCATACTGGAAAACCATTCCAACATCAACATTTGCGCACGGTCAAAACGGCTCATATTCATACTGTATAAATTAATCGGCCGGTTAAGTTTTTCCGTACAACGATCCACGTTGAACATATGGTTTTTATGGCACAAATCAAACCCGCGGGATTTATATGCAGAAATATTATAACCGGCTTTACGGAACGTATCAAACATCTGGTTATCTTTTAAAAATACATATTCATCGTTCACGTTAAAAAATTTCCAGTATTTATAAAGTAGCATGGTATCCATAACGTGTTTCTGCGGCGCATCATTACTGAAGAGATTGACCGAACGTACCATATTCATAAAATAATTATCATCTTGAGTATAAGCATTGGCAAAAACCTCAAAATCATTTTTTGCATAAAATCCCGTCATAATTTGCGCCACGCGAGCGTCTTCTTCTGTTTTTTGAGCCACAAAGTACTTATATGATGGTAAATTAGGCAACATCAAATAAATAAATTTTTCCTCATGTTCTTCTGCATTATTTTTTAATCTTGATTGATAAAGTTCAATAAAATCATGTTGTTCGCCGGCATTGTTGCAACCGTAGCGAATAATACCGATAAAAGCAATAACAAATAAAGATACATATACAGTCAGAAAAATCAAATTTGTATTAAACAAGAACCACAACACCAGCAATGAAATCAAAACGGCCGTCAACAATGCGGAATGCGTTTGTAAGAAAGCCGGAGAAGAAACCCCCAACCAATTACTCCAAAAACCGTTATAATCAAACTGGGCAAATTGATGAAACAAAACAACGACAAACCATGCCGTCATCAAAGCACAAATAATGTTTTGCATCCAGCGGACAAAAGAAGCGCAAATCATAACGACAGCCACAACAACAAGAAGCACTCCCAGCAGTCCGAGTATATCTTCCGATAAAAAGTATTTACCGCCGTAAATATTGATGTTTCCGGAGTCCGTAAACAAAACTAAATCAATAGCCATCAACATAAAGACATAAATAATTTTTAAAATCGTGCTAATCACCATAGCCGAAATCTGAAATTTTTTTGAAACTTTGCGTCCTCTGAAAAACCTGTTGCTGTCAAAAGTTAATGGTGATCTGAAATGATGGTTGCTCATTTTTATTTTTACCTTTTATCCGAACAATTATTTTATTGATATTATTGCCTCAATAGCATCGGATAACAAGTTTTTCTCCCCATCTATCCACAAAAGCTTACAGATCACAACACATAAGTCGTGATGCCGTATAAAGCCTTAATCACAAATATAAAAAAAAGGAACCCCCGCGTAAAACGCGGGGGTTCTCCTTAAAAGTATAAAAACTATCTTGAGTAAAACTCAATAACCATATTCGGCTCCATCAAAGCCGCATACGGAACATCGTCAAATTTCGGCACAAATGTATATTTAGCCGTCATTTGTTTATTATCAACCTCCAAATAAGAAGGCACTTCACGAGTTTGAGCTTCAAGCGCGGCAACAACCATAGCCATAGATTTGGATTTTTCCCGAACTTCAATCACATCACCTACTTTAACCATGTAAGAAGGGATATTTACCTTCTTGCCGTTAACCGTAACGTGGCCATGGTTGACAAACTGACGTGCAGCAAAAACCGTCGGCACGAATTTTGCTTTATAAACCAGATTATCCAAACGTGATTCCAAAAGGCCGACCAAGTTTTCAGCAGCATCCCCCGTACGACGGATGGCTTCAACATAATATTTGTGAAATTGTTTTTCCGAAATATTGCCATAATAAGTTTTCATCTTTTGTTTGGCAATCAATTGCTCGCCGTAATCGGTCGTTTTCTTTCTTCTTTGACCATGCTGTCCGGGAGCATAATTTCTTTTTTCAATCGGGCTGTTGGCATCACCCCATAAATTCACGCCGTAACGACGGCTCGGCTTTTTCTTTGCAGAAACAATACTTTTCATAAAATCAATCCTTTATTAAATTAAAACATTATTGTCCCGGTAGATTTAATCCGTCAATGATTAAAACCGGATAGCAAACCGTTAAAAATAACCAAATAAGCCATCCCCTCCCCGGAAGTAGCGCTAACATATTACAAAATAAAATGAATTTCAAGCAAAATTTTAAAATAAAACTGGATTTTATTCCAAAGAACTGTAATATAACCACGGAGAAAGAAATGTCCTATGATTTTTTATTTCAAAAAGCCAACCGATATTATGTTGAAGGAGCTTTGGAGCAAGCAGAACAACTGTGTCGGATAATCTTGGAAACAGCACCGGACAATCCCGATGTATTGAACATGTTAGGTTTGATTGCACAAGCCAAAGGGTTTCCCAACGAGGCAATTGATTGTTTTTATAAAGCTTTAAAAACAACAACCGATAAACTGCCTCTTTATTTTAGCCTTGCCGTATCATTGGCATCTTCCGGTCGGCTGCA
Organism: uncultured Alphaproteobacteria bacterium; assembly: GCA_944393205.1. Classification (GTDB taxonomy): domain Bacteria; phylum Pseudomonadota; class Alphaproteobacteria; order RF32; family CAG-239; genus CAAFZY01. The sequence goes on from CALXZI010000002.1 coordinate 67,292, forward strand.
TGAGGCCATGGCCGCTTATCAAAAAGTTCTGACCATAAAGCCGGATCTTAAAGAAGCCCACAACAATTTGGGCGGCCTGTATGAAAGATTGGACAGACCGCAGGAGGCTCTTGCCGAATATCAAACAGCTTTGGATATTGATAAAAATTATCTGGAAGCCGCTGTCAATATAGCATCACTTAATCAAGACAAAAATAAATTGCAACAGTTGGCGCAAAATAATCCAAACACATCCCTGCCCTTATATTATCTTGCCCGTCTTGAAGCAAAAGACCAAAACACCAAAGGCGCTCTTGAGCACATCAAAGAGGCCGTCGTCAAAGCAGATGCTGCTGCCGAGGTTTTTCTTTTAGCCGGTGAAATTTTCTTACAAGCCGGTAACAAAACGGCCGCGGCCGATGCTTTTCGCCATACATTAAGTTTTAATCCGAAATCCGTACCGGCACTCATTAATCTCGGTGTCTATGAAAATGATGAAAAACTTCTAAAAGAGGCTTTGGATATAGAACCAGACAATGCCGAGGCGCACGCTGATTATGCCAATCTTCTTTATAAACAAAAACGTACTCTGGAGGCTTTGGAAGAATACCGTAAAGCCGTTGTCTTACGTCCTGATTTGCCGGAGTTGTCCAATAATCTTGGACTTATCTTAAAAGATATCGGAGAATACGAACAAGCTTTGGATCTGTTCTTGGACGCCTTTATGAAAAATCGTAAAATCAAAGAATTTTCTATTAATCTTGCCGAAACGTTGGTTTTATGGCATCAAAAAAATCCGGAGCAAGCGACAAAAATTGCTGACGACTGGGCTCGCGTTGCACCCGATAATTCGTTTGCCGTTCATACTTCCAATGCCTTTCACGGCATTTCGGTTCCTGAAAATGATATAAAATATGCCGAAGAATTGTTTGATGCTTTTGCGCCGTCTTATGAGAAAACCATGAAAGACATCAAATATGCCGCTCTTAATAAAATCAAAGAACTGAATATTTCTTTTCGTGGCAATGTTTTAGACTTGGGCTGCGGTACCGGACTGGCCGGAAAAAATTTCCACAATGCCCAAAATACTTTTACCGGCGTGGATATTTCGCAAAATATGATTAATCTTGCGTATACAACAGCCTCTTACGACAAGCTCATAAAGCAAGATATAATCACTTATTTGCAACAGAATAACTTAAAGTATGATATTATTTTATTGATTGATGTTCTTGATTATGTGTATGATTTTGAGTCTGTTGTCAAAAACGCAAACAAAGCATCTCTTGTTTTCACCATTGAAAATGCAGCGGCTGAAATTGTATCTCTTTCGCCGACGGCAAGTGGACGTTATCAACACAATCCGGCTTATATTGAAAAAATACTGTTAAACGCCGGTTACACAAGCATAAAAAAATATCCTTTGGTTTTACGTCAAGAAAACGGCGAAGATATCGCCGGTACCTTGTTCTTTACCGAATAAAACTTGACAAAAAACACACAATGTTATAATTTAACACATTATAAATTTCAGGAGAATACAAATCATGAGAATTATCGGAGTAGAATCTGAAGGCGCCGGAACAAACAATCAAATACGCGGAATTATTTTAGAAGGTGCCAAAAACGAAAAAATTCCGGTAACCCGACAGGAATTTTTAAAAGATGGCGAAAAACTGTTACATTCTGAAAATTATATATCGGAAATTGATTTTAAACAGGCCGTTGACCGTACGGTTGCCGGTTTTTGCCACAAAATGAAAGAAAACGGGGAACAAGCTCCGGAATTTATCGTTCTGCCTTATAATCACGCCGGTGGAAAAGAAGAAAATGAAAATGTTGATTTGTTATCAAATTATCTCAAACAAGCTTTTGCAAAAAATAACATTTTCATAAAGACCGTGGTACTTTCCAGCAATGTCTACAATTACAAAAATGTGGATTTAATTCACGTCGGCCGGCATCAGATAACAGAGAATGATCTGAAATTATTGGAAAAAACTCCAGAACTAAACAAAAGGGTCGTCAAAACGCTGGGTGTTCCGAGTAATCTGAGTTGGTTGAGAATACGACAGGAAGCGAACAGCCCGTCTAAAAAATCTGTTCTGCAAAAATATGACGGAAAGAAAACTGTTCTGTTTTCTTTAGGCGGAAAGACCGATAATAATGCCATAAAATTTACATTAAAAGATGCTGAAAGTTTATTTAAGAGTGCTTTGAAATTAAAAGCGGCCGGTTATATGGTCATCTTTACCAACAGTCCGCGTACACCCAATGATGTAACGGATTACTTATATGAAGAATGCCGTACCTTTCATATGGATTTTTATAATTCCAAAAAAATTGCCGAAAACAAGGCTGAAGCAGAAGCAAACTTTCGGGTTTATGACGGAAAACATAAGAAAGAATTTTCCCAACAAGCTGAACAAATTGGCAATATATATCCCGCAGTATTAAATTCCTGTAACTTTGTTGTCAATACACACGACAGTTTTTCATATACTTCGGACGCGGCTGCTTTAGGCATACCCAGTGTGGTTTATACCGGAAATGAAATTGATTTTGATCAACGACCTGATTGCCGTAAATTGTTTGAAATTTGTGAGAAAGAAGGTTATGCTGTTTCTTTGGATGATGCTATAAAACAATTAAATTCCGGAAAAAAACCGCATACCAAAACGCTTTCCGGTGTTTCCGAACAGTTGGTTCAGGCCATGATAAAATCATGTCAGACATTTAGAAGAGAGCAAAACATTAAGCAGCAATCAGACCTGTAATTCTGTTTTAAAAATGCAACTCTTTTTCAACCACAAAAAGAACCCCCCGCGTAAAACGCGGGGTTCTTCATATGCGGCTATAAGCCTTTAACACTGGCATCCCCTGAACGG
>CALXZI010000003.1 GCA_944393205.1 uncultured Alphaproteobacteria bacterium
TAAGCTAAACAGGGTTTAATCATTCTTAATTGTTTTTAATTGCTTTTAATATGAAAATTGGGGATAAATTGGGGACAAGATGGCTCAGATAAGAACAAAATATAAAGGCGTGTATTACCGCGAGCATCCCACAAGAAAAAACGGAATCCGCAAAGATAGGTATTTTATTTTGCGCTATACTAATAACGGAAAGCGAAGCGAAGAGGGGTTTGGCTGGGAAAGTCAGGGCTATACCGAGGCCAAAGCTGTCGCAGAAGTGGAAACAATCCGCGAAAACATAAAAAAAGGAACGGGCTACACATCGTTAAAAGAAAAAAATGCCCAAGCCAAAACCGTTGCTGCCCAGAAAGAAAACGAAAGTCTGTCTTTTTCAGATTTTTTTGATTTATACGAAAACAGCCAGAAAGGCACAAAAAGCGCAAGAGGCGTAAAAAACGAAAGGCAAAATTTTGATAACCATATAAAAAAGCATATAGGCCATTTACCGTTTGGCAGCATTCGGATTGAGGATATAGAAAAAATAAAACAGACTATGTTGGCCGCCAAAACCAGCAGCGGCGAGGAAAAATATGCGCCCGCAACAATAAACCACGTCCTAAAGCTTTGCCGGCATTGTTTTACGATTGCCATATCTTGGAAAAAGACAAACGAGAATCCAGCGCAAAGCGTCAAATTGCTGCCGGTAGAAAACCAGCGCTTACGCTTTTTTTCACACGAAGAGGCCAAAAACCTGCTTGACCGATTAAAAAAAGTGCGTCCGGCCGGTGCGCCCGCGCGCGGCTACTTGTATTATAAAACCTATCAGACTTCACAAATTTACGAAATGGCTTTAATATCGCTATATTGCGGCTGCCGCGCCGGTGAATTATATTCCCTTAAAGCAAACGATGTAAATTTTGCCACCGGATTTTTAACTATTCGCAAAAGCAAAAATCATAATGCCCGCAACATACCGATGCCGCAAATTGTTATTGATATGCTAAAACAGCGCTTGGAATCTTTGCAAATTACAGGGGAAGCGCCGATTTTTCAAGACACGGACGGCGGCGAACTTTACGAAGTGCCGGATTGCTACCAGAAGATTGCCGATGAGCTTTTCAATCAGGGAATAGAAGACCGGCAGCAGCGCGCTGTTTTCCATACTTTGCGGCACACATACGCCAGCTGGCTTGTTATGTCCGGCGTGGACTTATACACCGTCAAAGAGCTTATGGGACACAAAACCCTTGCTATGACGATGCGTTATGCTCACCTTGCGCCGAACAAATTTACAGCAGCTATTGCCGCCCTTAATCATTCCGCCGCCGATAACGAAGATTGATATTGTGCCATTTTCCCCAGCGCTTTACTTTCCTTAAAACAAAGACGCTCGTAAAATTCCGCCTTTTTGCCCTTGTTAAATTCGGAAACCGGACGACAATATCCCATAACCCGTGTCCATATTTCGCATTTTTGCCGCTCGTTATCACTTAAAACAATCTCTTTTTCCATTTTGTTCACCTTTCATAAAATTTAGCTCGGCCGGCTTTGGCCAGCATATCGGCTATATTGTTGCCCATGGCGTGGCTTTGATAAACGCGCCTGTGTCCTTTTATTTTACCCACGCTCAAGCCTAATTTCCTTATTTTGTAAGCTATCAATTCACAATGCTTATGCCTTATATATTGCTCTTTTGTTCGCGGCTTATCTTTTATATTGCCGGCAATATAGGCAATGGCCGTTTGGCTGTCGGTATAAATTATTCCCCGCTGTTCCGTTAAAATTCCGGCCAGATAAACCGCAAAAAGTTCGGCCTCATTATTAGACTGCGCTTTTATCCACGTTGAATATACACGCTCTTTTTCGCCTTTCTTTATCATAATGCCGATTCCGGCAATGTTCATCCGCTCATCAAACGAAGAATCCGCATAAGCAATTATTTCTTGCAAAGCTCCAACTCCTGCCGCAGCTTGTCAATTCTGCCGATCCATTCCCAGGTATTTGGAAAATCCTCTGCAGTCGCCTTTTCCAGTTCGGCCGCCACCGGCGCGCCGGCCACCGGATATGTCGGACAAAAGTTATAATTGACCTGCGCGCATTTTGTTGAGCAGGCTGTCGCGGTTAGCATTAGGCTTGCTATAAATAACGCTTTTTTTAGTTTCCACATTTTCCGCCTCCCGTTTTTGAACTTCCATAACCTCAATTTCATTGTTGCTGTGTTGTAAGGCGCATTCCGCCTGCACGCGTTTTTCAATTTGGTAATTGCTCCAAAACCAAAAAGCGCCCAGCGCCACCGCCAAAATTACAACCCGCTCCAAAACGTCAATTATTTTCGCTTTTATCATTTCTGCCCCCTCTCACAATTTCCACAACTGATTTGATTGTTTGCAAAGGCTTGTCAACCAAAAGCCTCAAAACAACGCTCAAAAAGTCAAAAATTTCACGAGCAAAGCTGCAACTTCCGCCGATTATGGCAAAAGTCAGATAAGCATTAACCCCCATGCCCATACAGATATTGCCGACAATCAGGCTTAAAGCTATGCTGGAAAAGACTTTTTTTATTTTGTCCGCCCTAGACAGCGATTCGCGTGTCCAAATAACGGAAAGCAAGCCGAAAATCATCCCGACAAGTCCAAACTCCAAAAGCAGTTCTTTGATTTCTCTCAACATCCACCACCCCCGTTAATCAATATTGTTGAAAAACAGGTGGTGGCCGATAACCATGCACGGCGCTTTTCCCTTTGCCCAGTTCGGCTGTGCGCAGGCTTTGGGGTTGTAATAGTGCGTTGCGCCTTTCGTTATGTCCTCAATTTCGCCATCGCACATTTTCTGCGCAATTTCCAAGCATTCGGCAAATTTCGGATTCGCGGTTGTTACCTGTATGATTGTTTTGCGATTTGGGTCATTTTTATTCCAACACGAAAACTGCCACGGTTTAAGACAGGTCGCGGCAACGGTTGCCACTTTGTAACCGTTGATTTCGCGCCAACCGCACATTTTTTTTCGCTTAACCCTATTTAAAATAACACAGGCAACCGCAATCTTGCCTTGCCTGCTTTCCCCTCTGGCCTCACCGTAAATGGTGCGCGCCAGCGTGTCTATGTCTACCAAATTACACATCATTGCTCCTACCTTTATAAAATAAGAGCAATGCTCGGCGTTAAGTTATCTGCTATAATAATATGACAGCATTAAAAATTATTCAACGCTTATTATGTCGTTATATTCCGCCAGCGTGATATACTTGCCCACACAAGCCGCAAGCTCACGGCCGGAAATATAACCGGCTTCATACAGCCGACCGACACTTGCGCTTATTTTACAACCTTTAATAATTGCAAGCACGGCCAAATCAAAGCTATTCTTCTGCATTTTCCAGCTGTTCCCTCAACTGGCGGATTTCAGCGCGGCAGACTTCCGCCGCGGCTTCGTTGGCCAAATACTTATCAAGCGCAGGCGTTTCAAGCTCCGGATGCAGCTGTTTAAGCAACCGCGCGGTTTCAAACGCAACAATGCGTGCCGAATAGTCGCGCTGCTCCAAAACATTCATATTCTGGTTAATTTTATTTTGAATTTCATCTCTTGTCATTTTAGGTTACTCCACAAAATTTGCCGCATTTTCCAAACAGTCAGGCGGGCATCGCGGCGTTTCATACTGCCTGCCCAACTTTCCAAGGATTGCACAAGCTCCGACTTTTTCATCTCACCGGCCTTGACTATCCTTATTTGTTTTTTAAGCTTCCGCCGTTCCGTAACAATGCTTTTCCGGCAGGGCTTTTTAATAATTTTTCCGTTCTTTACAAGGTAAAATTTTGTTTTAAGCCACTTCACCCCGTTTTTTACATGAACAATCATTGTTTTCTTTACCGATAAAATTATTTTAAGCTTTTCACACAAACGCCTTAATATATCCAAAGCCTTTATAACCGTTGTTTTGTCTTTGGCCAAAACAAAACTGTCGTCCATATATCGGCCGTAATATGCGCCCGCGCAATGTTCCGTTATGGCGTGGTCTATTTCGCTCGGATAATATATTGCGTGCATCTGGCTTGTTTCCGAACCGAGGCCAAGTCCCAAACTTCCATAAGCATCAACAAAATCGTCAATATAGGCCAAAAGCTTTTTATCCTTAAAAATGCGGTGGTATTTTTCTTTCAAAACCTCATGATTGATATTTTCAAAATACCCCTTGAAATCCACCAAAAGAGCATAACCGCCAGCGCTGTTTTTCTTATAAAACCGCCGCAGCGCCTTTATAATCCTGTCGTTGGCAAATTTGACTCCTTTGCCTTTCTGGCTGGCCGAATTATCAAACAGTAACGATTTGGTATATACCGGATATAAAATATTATGGCATAAACATTTTTGCACCACCCTTTCATAAAATTTAACCGCCGATATATTTCTTTGCTTGCCGCGCTCACACACGACAAACCGCGAAAATCCTTTGCGCACGTCTTTGCCAGCCTGCAAATCGCGGTATAATTTTTCGGTATTAAGAAGCTGGTTAATGCTCCACCTCTGCACCGTTCCTTTCCACATAACGTGCCGTTTGGCCAAATTTGCGGCATTATACAGATTTTTTCGGTTACAAAGCACTTCAAAATTATCATATAGCTGATAAAACGCCGCCCGTTTCGCTTCACGCTTGGCACGGCGTTTTTCAAATCGTTTTTCTCTTCTTGTCATAATTCACCTTTTAAGCCTTGCAGGGCGGTTGGCGGATCTATACCCCACAATGCCCCGACTTAGTGCAGGCGTTCCGCCGCGTATAGCCTGCAATGCAACTCCATATTTCAGGGGCGTATCATCGGTCATCGTCAAAGCTCATATTTGCGTTAATTACGCGAGGTTTAACATTCCTTTCATTTTATTGCACAGTGTTCGGCCGTTATGGCCTACTAAGTCGGGCAGAAAAGAAATCAGAGCGGCGCGCGTATGTTCGTGTTGGTCGTGTTGTTGCAGTTCGCATTGCCGTTGCCGTTGACATTGCACGCGTTAGACGAACCACCGCCAGTGACTGACGAGAGCCAAAAGTTAGTGCGCCGAAATACAATATTAAACCTCTTTGCCGCCGACAACGTGTGAGTTCTTAATTGTTTTGTTTAACAACTCAATCTCATCAAGCAGCAAACCTGTTATTTCCCCAAGATTGCCAACCGTTACTGTTTGTATAACGTTTATCATGCACATCAGCTGGTTTTGCAGCTGATAACAGCCAATATATGCGCGCTGCAAATATTTTTTACGTTCTTCAAGCCGCTCTTGCGTGTTTGGAAACGTGTTATGCGCGCCGATAACATTGTTTAATATGCCGCATACGGTATGAATAGCCTCTTGCGCCAAAACAAAACGCCATTTTTTCGGCACGCGGTTTTCATTCATTAAATATTGTATCGTAACCTTTTGCAGCTGTTGCGCCGTTACCACATATTGTGTAGCGGTTTCTTTTCTGTTTCTTTTATAAACTGGCATATTCTTCCTTGGGTTTGTGTTAGCAAAAAGCGCAGGGGACACTGCCCCTGCGCTGTTTTATGCGTTCGCTTCGCTTATGCGATATGAAAGCAGAGCGGCGCGCGTATGCCCGCGTAGGTCGTGTCGTAGCAGCCCGCAGTGCCGGTGCCGCTGACATTGCACGCGTAAGACGAACCACCGCCAGCGACTGACGAGAGCCAAAAGTAGGGGCGCCCGAAGAGCAACCGACTTGCCGCCGACTTGAAAATATCCCACTGGCAATACGGACCGAATCCCTCCGGATTTTGTTGCGTCATAGATGGCTTGGTTGAGTGTATTAAACAGCCATACGCTTCTATTTCAGACGGCGCAAAAATCATACCGCGACCTTTCCAGTTCCAGCCGGTATGGTCTGTCAGGGTTGCCGATGCGGAATATCTTTCCGGCATAAAACAGCGCTGCTCTTTCATATATCCGCGCAGCTTTGTGGAAAACGTCTGTAAATAGCCGTTGTCTGCTGCATTAAAGCCCACCGCACCGATATTATTTGTAGATGCGTTGTTAACCCCGTTCAAAACCGCATACAGTTTGGAGGCCTTAAACGGGTTGGCATCATAAGAAGAGCCGTTATTGTTATTAACCGTGTTAAATAGGACGTTCGCGGCCGAAAAACCGGCAAAAATTGTTAAATGGTGCGGCATTGCTGTATCACCGGTGTTATAATACATATCAACCCCGGCAATCACGCATTTACGTTTCTGGCCACCGGCAACCGCCGTGCCGTCAACCGTTTTTGCAACAGTCGTGTCATAAAAATAGTCAAACGGATAAATTCCCTCAAAATTGTTGGCCACACAACGGGCGTGCAGCCAGTCGGCCACCGTATCATAATTTGCAATTTCAGTGGCAAATTTCTCTTCCAAGTTTGTGCCTCTGTAAATTCCTTTTGCCAGTTGTTCAGCGATTCGCGCTTCCGACCGCAGGCCGGGCAGGCCTTTATACGCCGTTGTTCCGTCACCAACTTTAATTTCGCCGGTATCCGTTTCAAGAAAAAACTCGCCCAACCGCAAAACCTCATTCGCGCTTTTGGCGGCCGAACTTGAGCCTTGCCGGATTCTGATGCGTCTTGTAATTACGTCTGTCATATTATTTCTCCATAAAGTTAAAGTAAAAAAATCAAAGAACACCGCCGACAATCTCGTCAACCGTGGAATCGTCAGGCGTTCCGCCAAAAATTTCTGCATACCCGAGCAGCTCTTGCGCCTCTTCCAAAGCATCTAACGCGCTGTCTGCACTGTTTGCCGCTGATGTTGCGCTGTTTTGTGCTGCCGTGGCATAAGGCTGTAAAACACTTGCCGCATAAGCAGATATTTCGGGTTTTGTCGTGTTATTAACATAATTGTTAATGTTCGTTTTGGCCGTGCCGTTAACATAGCTGTCAATCGCCGGTTTTGAGCTGCTGTTGACATAAGCGTCAATCGCCGGTTTTGTTGTGCCGTTAAGGTAGGAATCTATTTGCCCGTGTGTGGTGGATATAATATACGCGTCAATATTATCTTGCGCCGCTTCAGTCACGGTTGTTTCGGCAGATTCCAAAACCTCATTTGCTGCCGCTATTGCTGCCGCCTCAACATCATCAACCGCCGCCGCAATCGTGTTTTGAATATTTTGTTGTGCGGTTTCAACCGTTTCTTCAACACTGGCCTCCGCCGCACTAACCGCTGCGTTAACGGTTGATATAGCTTCATCCTTGGTGTTGTTAATGGCCGTTGTCGCCTGTGTTTTGGTGGTGTTGATTTCCGTTTTGGCTGCATCCACATATTCCATAACGTCTTCAAGCGTTTCTTCCGCGCTTGCCACCGCTGCAGTCGCATTGTCGGCGGCCGTGGTGGCTGAATTTGCCGCACTTATAGCCTGTGCGGCAATATCCGTGGCGCTGTCCAGCTTGGTATAAACTTCGTCAAGCAGTGCCTCCGGTGTCTGGCTGCCGGAAATCGTCACCTTAACGCAGCGGTCAAGCACTTCCTGATGCTGCTTCAAAATGGCCGTTACCTTATCAAAAGCGGCCTCTATGGATTCAGATGGAATCCGGCCAAATTCTTCCCAATCGGTCAGCTGCTCAATCGGTATGTTATAAACAATCGTCAGCTTCTTTCCGGCCGCCGGTGCGACAAGCATTGTCAACGTTCCGTTAACCGTGCCGGCAGCGGTAATGGTAAAATTTGTGTTTTCAACCTGCACAACTTCGTTTTCACCATCGGAATCCGCCAAAACAACTTTAATTTGTTTTGTTCCGTCCGGATTCGCAAAATAGGTAAACGGTACGGGAAAATTAACAGTTACACCATCGCCGGTATAAACCGCTCGCACCGGCATACTTGCTGGTATAGTCATATTGCATCTCCAATAAAAAAGGAGGCCTTTTAAGCCTCCTGTCGGTTAAAATAAATAAAGCGGCTGTTTATTCCCGCTCTTTGCCCTTGTAGATTCCCCACAATATATCTGCCATACTGTGCGGCTCAATTTCGCCGGCCGCAACGCCGACAAAATAACTCGCAGTGTCGGCAATCTGCCCGCCGGTCGGATAACCGGTTACCACCGCAAAACTGTTTAATGCGTTTTTGCTGATTTTCTGCCAATTCGGATCACCGTCAAACGCCTTGCCGATGGCATTTGCAAAATTGCCGAAATAATTGACCTGTCGCCCAACGTTTGAACTGCCGCTGTTGTGATATTTCAAACCGCTGTAAACATCGCGCAATATAGGCACGCCGCCGATAAAGTAGCCAAAGACATTATCAAACAGCCACGCAAACCAGCTGTCCTCATCGCCATCGGGCGCTTCGCCGCGCATCAGGCTATCAAGGCAGGACGGCAGCACAAACATTGCCATAAACCGTGCCGACAAATCGGCGTATTCCTTGAAAGTTTTGGCGGTTTTAACATCGCGCGCCATTTGCACACTCGTTTGATAAAGCGCGGAAAAGAAACTGTAAAACATCGTAAGCGCCCGCCAGCCCTCATTTGCCCGCTGTATTGCCGCCGTATCTTTGGTTGAACCCGTGCCTTGTGAATTGAGCATGACCCTGTCCGCATAAAAAACAGCGTCCTCGTGATTCATCTTAAAATCAGTTGTCGCCTGCCGATAAGCCGCAACCCATGTAACGGTTGATACATAGTAATCCATATATCCGATTGCTTTATATGCCCATGCTTCTGCCTGCTCCTTAAAGGTCATATTCCCTGCGTTTTTCGTCAGCTCTTTAATTCGCTTGGCAATGCTGGCATCTTGATTTCCAAGCCTTGCCCGCAACTCACCGCTGCACGCCCGCGCCCAATCATACAGCTTTGGATTCGTCATCAATTCTTTGTGTGAAAGCGCAATGTAATACGCGCCGCCGTGCTGGCCACCCTGTTTTTGCTTATGCTCCGTCATTGTGGCAATGCTTGAGAAAAAGCCCAACGGCTGCGACAAAGCTGTCGTTATTCTAAAGCCCAAACCGATAAGTGTTGCCCGCCGGCGAATAAACTGCAAACATTTTTCCCAGGCAGCCAGCCCGCGGGTTTCGCGGTTTGGCTCATTTCCCAGCATTTTCAAAAGGTCGTTTATTCCCTCGCGGTATTCCTTGCCGATTGAGTTATCAAACATCTCTACAAATTCCGCATTGTTGGCCAACGTCCACAATTTTCTTAATGTTCCCCTGTAAGCCACATCGTGCAAAACCGTGTTGATATGTTGCGCCACATTCATTAAGCCCAGTTTTATCGGCGCATTAACTTTATTCAAGCGCTGTTTGGTATAACCCTTTGAGGTGGTCGCCACATTATAATCAGCGTCATAAAGTGCCGCCTTGGCTTCCATATCCGGTGAAAATTCCCGGTCGTAAACTATCGGGAAATACCCGCCGCGGTATTGTCCGTAATTTGTCTGCACCGGAATCGGAAAAACCTTGTCCATATCCAAGCCGCTCATTTTCTTGTGGTGTTCTTCAAGCATCGGATACATACTTTCCAAAACGTCCCAAATCGCCTGTATATAGTCCCAGTGTTCCTGTGTCAGATAGTTTTTTACCCAGTTTAATTGATTATCCGAAAAGCCGTTTCCGTCTTTTAAGCGCTGCAAATTGTCTTTATTACCCATATTAAGGCCGATTGTGATCAGGTCTTCAAGTGTGTATTTTCCGCCAAGACGCTGCTCGGCCTCCGGCACATAATCACGCATTTTGGCTTTTGTTTCTTTGGACAATCCGGCCGTTAAATCGGCAATTTTGCTGGCATACTTAACTTTCAAATCATTTTCCAGTGTTTGCGCTTCGCTCAAAGGTCGCACAAACGTTTTATGAAAAACGCCGTTGGTATCGCCGCCGTCCACACGGTTGGCCAAATACCCAAGGCCGGTTAAAAAGCTGTCCATGCCGCGCCAGAATTTCGCGGCAGTTTCGCCAAAAGTTTTGCGGCTTGAACGTGATTTTGGCAGCAGTCCGAACTTTTTCAAGCTTTTGTTCATTTCCGCCAGAAGCGCTTCACGGTCAACCAGCTGCCCGGCAAGTTCAAATTCCTTAATGGCGCGCCCGTTGTGGATAAGACTTTTAACGCTGTCGGTCAGGCTTAAAAAATCATCAACCGTTAATTCCGTGTAATTGACACGGTTGATTTCGTGCAAAAACTTATCCGGCACCACAATTTCATAGCCGTTTTGCCGCTGCTCCATTACCCACATGGCCAAATTTCCCAGCCGTTCTTTTTGCTTGGAATTGAGCGCCCGCGCCAAGTCAACCTTGCTCAACAAAGCCCGTGCCGCATCCTGATAGGTCTGATCCACACCGGTATTGACTTCTTTTTTGCCAATCTGTTTAAGCCGCTTAACCGCTTTTTCCACCACATCAAGCTGCTTTTGCGCTTCACGGTATAAATAAAAGTTTCTTATCTGCATTTCCTTTTGCCGATAAGCTTCATTGCGGTTGCCGCGCTCCATTGCCTGCAAAGCCTTGTCACCCGCTCTTTGTGCCTGTTCGGCGTATGCCTGCGGTTTAAGGTCTTTGATTGTCATATTTTCAATTTTATGACGTGCATAAGCATCGTATGCCTGCTCCAAAACGCTCTTTCGGCCAAGGCTTTTACCGATGGTGTTTAACTCAAACCGCAAAAGGCTGGCCTGTTTATCGTTATAAATGCTTGCCACCACCTGTTTTTGCACATTGTCATAGCTCACCGGGTCGCCCAATTCTTCGTGCGTGCGCCTGTCGAGCATTTCTTTATACTTGCGCACACGTTTACGCGCCGACAACAAAGTCCCTTTCAGCTCTTCCGGCGTTAACCCGACAAAATCGGCAACAGTCTGTAAATCCATACCATCGGCCGCATAAATGGCCTTTCCGTCCCGTTTGGGCAGTCCGGTCAAATCATCACCGAACAAATCGCGCATTTCCGCTTCATTCAGCGTTATTTCTCCAACATCAATATCGCCAACCTTGCCGCGGTATATGGCATAAAGCGCGCGGTTGTATTTGTCTTCGCACCACTCGTTACGCACCAGCGCGGCCAAACGCTCTTTCTCTTTGGCATAAGCTTCCTGCTCTTCACGGTAAATAAACAGCATTTTATCGTTAAAATGTTTGTTTTGCGCCAAAGTCAGCGAACTTTCAGCCATTTCCCTGTATTTTTCAAAATCTTTGTCGCTCAATCCGAAAGTATCGGCGCGGTCAAACATTTCTTTCAATCTGTTTGCCTGCCGGTATTCCTCAATTTCCGCTTCGCTGGCCAACATATGGTCAAACACGCGCACAACATCGTCATTCAAATCAACATCAAGCTCTTTCACATCTTTATAAATACCTGCCAGCCACCGCCGGAAAGTATCAAACAGTTGTGCCAGTCGCGAGCTTGGCGCTTTGCGCGTCATAAAATAAGCCTCCACACCACGGGCAAATTTTTCGTGCTGTTCGGTTGATATGGTATTATCATCGCTCACGCCGAGCCAGTCTTTAATTGTTGCCCAGTCCTGCCGCAGCTTGTCGCTGGCCTTGTCTGTTTGTGCAACTTGGCTCAAAACATCAAGCCACCAGTGGCCTGTTTCATGTATGATTGTGCTTAAATTGTGGCCTCGGAAAAGCACAATTTTACGCTCCAGCGGAATATATGCCCCCAGTGCGTCCGTCCCGACTTCCTGATAAAGACGATAATTATTTTCCGGATCTACTTTGATTGTATTAAAAAGCTTGTCAAAAGCGGCGTTGATATTGTTTCGTTCCGTTTCGTTTGCCGGATAAATCTGCACATCAAAGTCGCCAATATTAACCGTTCCGCCCTCTCTTTGTGCTTTTCCGAGCGCCGACAGATATTCTATCATATCAAAAACGCTGCCTTTGGCGTGTCCGGCCAGAAAATAATTATACCAGCCGTTACCGCTTATTTTATCCTGTATATAACTGGCAAAAGCGCGTGCGCCTAATTCCGTTCTTTCAGTCCAGTAATTTGCCCCATGGCCTTTGGCTATTTTGTTCAGGCGTTGTGCTTTGGTTACATATTCGCTTGCTTTTTTCCAAGCATTGCTTGCTTCATCAAGCTTGTTTAACTGTTTTAGGTGATACAGCAGATTCATAAATATTCCCGCCAAATCAGCCGTTCGGCGGCGCGGTTCTACCATGTTTTGCATTTTTTCAACATAGCTTTGAAACTGGCTGTCATCATAATTCTTATCAAGCGCCACCAGCCCGTCAATATATTCGGCAATTTCCGCCGCGTTTTTAGCTCGTGCAAATTTGTTTTTTATTTCCTTTGCCCTGTAATCAATATTATAACGTATTTGTTTTTCACGCGCGCTGCGGCGGCGTTCCAAATCCGCGTCATCAATATCGGCGGTTGCAATCGTATCATAAAGCTGACGGATTGCCTCGTATGTTTCAGTTCGCAAATTTCCCTGCGCACTCAATTCCAGCGCCGGCGTGCCGCTAAAATCTTTATTAAGCGCCTGATCGCCAAAATAATAATCCAGCGCGTGCCACCATTCGTGCGCCAAAGAGCCGGCACCGTTTTTGCGCGTTAGGTTTATTTCGTTAAATTCGGGAATAAAATGCCCCGCCGCCGAAGAGCGCCCCTGCGCACCAAAAGCCAAACCGAGTTTACCCTCAAGCCCGATTGCCCGCGGCGGTATTCCTAATATTTCGGACATATCAAGCATGCTGTCATAAGTCAAATTCAAAAATTCCTGCCGTTCCTGTTGCTTTGTCCAGTTACCAAAATTTATGCCCCTGAATCCAAACGTATCAACCAAGGCTTGCGCATTGACGTTTTGGCCGTTTTCGCGCCGCGGTAAACCTTTCCGCATGTCGGAAAAATCAACGACATCGCCGCCCTGATTCAAATACGGCAAAACCCGTTGGTAAAGCTGTTCGGCAAAATTATACGCCTCTTCATAGGTGGTAAAACTCAAATTGCGCGAATAGATTGCCGCCGACTTGGCATCCGCAACAAAATAAGTGCCGTCATAGGATTTATGCACCTGAAAATACTTATGCCAAACCGGCTGTTGCGCTGCTGTTGTCGCGTCCGTTTCGTTATCAGCCTTTTTGTCGCTTTCAACAGCCTTGGCCAATTCATCAATTTTCGGCAGATCATAACGGCTTATCATCATACTGTTGATAAACTTGTTACCGCCGGCAATCAAAGCTTCGCTGTTATATTCTTTATTGCCCCTGAAAATCCGGCCAATAACCGTTTCATCGCTTGGAAACACGGCGTGCAATATATCGTTGTTTTGCGCCATATCAA
Organism: uncultured Alphaproteobacteria bacterium; assembly: GCA_944393205.1. Taxonomy (GTDB): domain Bacteria; phylum Pseudomonadota; class Alphaproteobacteria; order RF32; family CAG-239; genus CAAFZY01. The sequence goes on from CALXZI010000003.1 coordinate 13,204, forward strand.
CCGTCCAAGCGTTTATTTCGCTTATGTGTGCTTTGGCATATTCAACCGTTTTTTCCATTGTCCGTTGCACAATATCAAAATAGCGCTTTTGATTTTGCAGCGTTTCAGCATAACCTTTGGCCGGTTTGGCGTTAATGGAACTATACACAAACAGCACCACCGCCGCGGCGCGGCCGCTTAAACCCTGTTCGCGCAAAGCTTCAATAGACGGCCTCGGGTAAATATAATTTTTTGTAACGTATTTTTTGCGTAACAAATCATTCATGTTTTCCAGTTCTGCCCAACTGTAAACCTTATGATCGCGCTTCAAATTGCCAAGCAAACTGTCCCCGACATCCTCAATCTGCTTGGTCGGCACATAGATTTTATCAATTTTCTTTGCCGCCGTGCTGAACAGAGGCAAATCTTTTTTGACATTCTTGTTTTTTTCGGCCAAAGAAAACAAATCATCAACCTGCTGCCGAACGCTCAAAGGAATAGGTTTTGTATTGTTGACATTATTTTGCGCCGTATTGAACAAATCGCCGGTCAAATTATCACCACGCTGGCGCTGATAATAAATCTTGTCTGTTGTCCGGCTGAAACTCCCGCGATTATAGATAGATTTTATTTGATTAGGGGTTATAACAAAATAAGTATCGCCATCAATAACACCATCGTGTATATCAGGATCAAACTCTTTTGCGCTATATGCAGGATTCTTTATATCAAGATAAACAGCCATAACGTTGTTTTGCCCAATGCCCCGTCCTTTTCCCGTAAAACCATAAGCATATCGTTCAGCCCTTTTTTCGTCTGATGTAAAATAAAACCCGTTTCCATATTTGGCCTGGCCGGTTTTACTTTTTCCTTTTGATAAATCAAAAACATCAAATTCCGTATTTGTCCCATGATAAACCACCAGCGGCCGGCCGTTTTCATCCACAACTTTGCTGTCGCCAAACCATTCATAAAAGGCGCGCAGCCCCTCTTCGGTGCGGGCAATCCGCTCCCCGGCGCTGTTGCGCACGGCCTTTTCTTTACCGTCAATTTGGATAGTTTCCGCCGCATAGGTATTGACAAATTTAATCAAATCATCTATACTTATATTGTTACCGCTGGAAACTGCGGATTTATCCGCGGTGAGATTGCCAAAGGCATCTACGGCGGTATTTTTTCTGCCCACTTTCAAATCATACGCGGCCAAATCAGTGCCGCCATTGTTTTCAATTTCAATATCAGTAAGCTCCAACCTTTTGTTGGCCATTTCCTTAACCGTTATTTTCACCATAAACGTTTCGCCATCGGAAACAATCTCGTTGGCATAACGGCGGATTCTGTTTTTCGTTCCGTGCTTGGCATCCGGTGTGGTTTTTATCAATAGAGCCGTGTCAAAAATACGCCCGATGTTGGCAATGCACTCTTTGCCTAATATGCCGCCAATGTTTCCATCTTGGCGGCTGCGGGTTGTATCAAACATTTTACTGATAGCACTGTTGGAAAGTGTTGCTGTTTCGCCGGTAGCGCTGTTTTTAAGCACGCGCACGCCGTTTTTGTTTTTGCCGACATTTGCATCCACCGCCACCATCACTTCATCAATACTGATTTCTTTGCTGCTTTTATGGTTAGCAAAAAAGCGGTTGATTTCAACCGCTTTCACTTTTTCGTTTTCTCTTCCTTTAAGTTCGGGATTGATGTCTTTTCGCTCAAAGGCCAGCCTTTCGGCATCAATCCTGCTTATTTTTTCGGCAATATCCAAAGCTTCCTTAGGCAGCTGAAATAAAGCACCTTGCACGCTTATCATTTCCAAAAGCTGCAACTTTGTCATCGGCTCAGTCGCAAACATGCTTCCCTGTTCCAAATCACCTTGGTCGCTGGCATTGTGAATATAATTCAGCATCTTGTTAAGGAAATCGGCCGCGCCGCTTGTATTTTCAAAGAGTTGCACCATTGCTTGCGTGCTTGAGGAAATCGGACTTTCAAACATATCTGTCATTTTTATAAAGTCGGTTGCGCCAACGCCCTTGTCTTTTGCCCGTTTCAACACTTCCACCGCACCGGCCACATCCGCCGCAATAGAATAATCGGCACTAACCCTGCCGGCCGCAATATCATTTTCAAAACCGATAATTGCCGGCGCAGCTTTGGCCAACGATTTTGTAACCTTTCTTATGTTATTATCCGGGTTTTCAACCAACACCGACAAAAAGCGCGCATCCGGCAAAAGCTTAGCCACAAGCGCGTTTTCCACCCGTTCAACACCTTTGCGCGTAATCTTGTCGTCCTTGTCCAAATAAGCGTTACGCTCTGCCGTCGGCACAACTTCCGCAAAAAATCCGTTCAAAAAGCGCTTATTCGCCGCGCTGTCAATATCTGCGTCAATATCCAACAGATCAATCAGGTTGCCGCTCATTTTGGCCGCATCACGCAGGGCGTTTTCGCTGTCGGAATACTGCATTGTGCCGGAAGTGTTGGCATCGTCTACCAGCGCTTTCAGCTGCTCGCTGTTCATATCCATTGTCAACCGCCGCACCAATACCGGCCGGGAAAATCCGGTTAGGTCAAAACCTTTGGCCGTCAGATAATCTTTATATCTCTGCGCCGCCGGCTCATTGTTATAAACCTGCCTTATAGCCATGGCGCGGCCATTACCAACGGCAACAAACCCCTCTTTGGTAACAATCGGCGCACCCTCTGTGGCAATTTCCGCCCGTGCGACCCGTTCCGGTGCAAAATTGTTAACAATATTTACAATCTGCATATCGCTGGCCGAACGTGAACGGTCGCGCGGCTGCAGCTCTTGCGGATAATTCGCATTAACCGCGCCGGCATCATCGTGAGAAGTTACCATATCGTTAAGCTCAACAATTTCGTAGTTTACCGGCACGCGGCCGCCGCCCACCAGCACATAATCACCGCCGCCGGTTGTCGCCTGAATATCGGCAAGCGCTGTTTCACTGGCGGAATACAAACCGCTTTTTGCCCTGTCGGCATCATCGCGCTTTATGTCAAGCTTCAATTCACCGCTTTTGGTATATTCGGCCAAATGGTTGATAATGTCTTCATCGCTCATACCCTCAATATTCAGCTTCATATCCGATATGGCGTTGACAATCTGCACATATTTTTTTACATCCGCCGTGTTTGGGTTGTCAATTTTGGATAAGAGCAGTTTTTTAATTGCGTTAATATCTTTGCGCGCGATTCTCTTGGAAACATTGATAAGATTTTTTGTTTCGTTGCTTATGGCCTCATCGCGCACCGCTTGGATAATACCCTGCACATTCGCGTCCGATCCAACCTCGCCATTGAGCGAAACTTCAAATTGCGGAGCATATCGGTTGACAAACTCCTGTATGTTTGTATTGCTCTGTTCGGCCATATAACACATCAAACCGGCGGCAAGTTCGGCCTGTTCGCGCCGCGGCTGGTCGGATATTCCGGCGTATGCGGAATTTTCCAACACCATTTTATAAGCATATTCAAAATCCGCGTCTTTTCTGGCCGCCCGCTTTTGCCCCTCTGCCAGCCAGTTGGCGCGGCGTTGCTCTTTTTCTCTGATTTCCTTTAAGGTAACGCCGTCCTCATAGGTTTTGACAACATCTTTCCAAGCGGCATACAGTTCAGGGCTTGGCATAACCTTTTCGCCAAAATCGGCAAAACCTATTCTAACCGGTGCCCCCAGTGTTTCGCCCTCGGATATTTGCCGCTCCATATCTGCCCACAAGCCGTTTTTGGTTAACGCCTCTTTGTTTTTCTGCATAGCCTCTGAAAGCATTAACGCCTTTGCATCCTCAACATTTACAAAAATATCCTGATAAATGCTTTGCCGTCTTGTCCTTTGAAAAAGAGCATTAAGCGTTTTCGGTTCAAAAGCGGGGCTTTCGGCGTATGCCTGCACCTGCTTTTGTGTATTATCAAGTATTTGCATATCGGCTTTGGCTTTTGTTTCCTTAACTCTGCTGTGCAAAGCCCGCTGCTGGCGGATTGCCGCATATCCGGCACGCGCCGCGGTTGGCACACCGGCCATAACAATGCTTGCTTTTGCGCCCTGTATTCCGGCTTCGCCGGCTTCTGCAAAGTCCTCAATCAACCCGTCAACAAAATCATCCGCCTCGTAATTATCCCCACGATACATACGGGCAAAATCTTTAGCCGTCCGCTCAACACCGGATTGCAAAAGCTGCTGCATAAACTCTTCCGCACCCTCCGAGGCAATCGCACCGGTAAAATCTTTGGCAATTTTAACAAATATCTCTCTTTTGGTTTTGTCTTTAATGGCTTCCTTAATGGCACTTTTCAAGCCTATTCTGGTAATATTGCCCAGCCCGAAAGCCTTGAGCATTCCCTCTGCGCCGATTTGCTCAATCGCCGAAGAAAACCCGCCGTAAAAACGACTTGCCACGTCCACAATATCATCATCAAGCGGTTTACCATCTTCATCTTTTATCCGCAGAAGTTCACGCGCCATACTGCCGGATTCCGCCTTATATCCGTTATAAAGCGCCGCTGCACGTCCGGCAATATTTCCGGCATATCCGGCCACCACCGCGCCGGCCGGCGAGGCGGCAAGACCGGCCACCGCACCGCCGACAGTTCCGGCAGCCATCGCACCCGTGGTTCTGATTTGATAAGGTAACTGCTCCACCGCATTAAGCGTTAAGTCGCCAATACTCCAACCGCTTGTGTCCAATTCCGGCATATCTTCAAGTTTGGCTTCCGCCTCTTGCAGCAACCGCAGTTTTTCAGCGCGCTCTGCGCCGCTTGTTCCAATCAAATCATAAGCCAGCTCGTTGGTTTCAAAATCCTGTTCGGCGCGGTCAAAGGTATATTTTGCTCTGGCCAAGCGGCCGGATATGCCGGTTTTCCCCTCCGCCTGCCCGTATATAACCATATTATCGTTAATTCTGGCCAGTTGCGCCGCCGAAACATCATCCAACTTAGCCAGCAGTGTCTGGTCATCAATGCACATATCCGCCAAATTGCTGCAATATCGTATATGCCGTTCTTTTTCTTGCTCTTTACGATGTTTTTCAAATTCATCAAGATTATCATAAACAAGGTCATAATCCTTAAAACCCAAAGCATCAGCCGTTTTAACCGCGTGCAGATAACGCGCCGGGTTGGCATCTGCGCGGGCAATCAGGCCTTGTGCAAGTTTTTGTTCGTTTTCGCGGTTGATGTTTTCAAAAACACTGTCCGCAATACTTTCGCTTGCCCGTGCATTAAAATCATTCCGCTGCTGCTCTACCGTTCCCAATTTTGGTGCAACCCATGAATCCTTAACTTCTTTGACATCTTCAAGTCTTTGGATCGGTGCGGACAAAGACTGGTTTTGATTTTGCATAAATTTATTATCTGGCATTTGTTGTGCTCCTAATATCCATAAGGTGTTTCGTCAGGTGAGGGTATGGCCTCAAGTAAATCTTCAAAACTGTATTTGTGCCGCCTTTGCTGGCGTTCTTCGTCCGTAACGCCGTCTTCATTCATTTTTCGCGCTTTCTTGTTGACCTCGCGAATAATCCGCTCCAACGCCGCCGGTTGGCTTGCTTTGGGCAGCGACAACGCGCCGGCCATATCCTCATAAAAACGTTCGCGGTCGTCATCGTCAAAATCAGATAAATCAATACCGTTGCGCACAAACATATTGTTAATCTTTATTTTGTCGGTAGCCGGTATGTCTTCAAAATTAACGTAAGGCACGTCTTCTGCCACGTTCACCGTTCCAGCAAACTGATCACCGGCAAACAAACCGCGGATTGCCACTTTTTTGGTCATGTCGTTAATAATCTGTTCTTGTTCACCGACTGTCAAAACGCGGCCTTTATCAGCCATTTGCGCCCGCATTTCCTCGTTTACCATCCGGTTGAAGTTATATCTTTTCTCATAATCGCCGGAGGTTTGTTTGTATCCAAGCCGCTCAAAGGCCACTTTCATCAAGTCATCGGCAAATTTTACTTCCGGATTCGTTTTTGCCTTGCCGGTCGCGTCAATGATAATACTGTCTTGTGCCTGCACAAAAGCGCTCAAATCCTCACTGGAAAGCTCGCCGGCATATTCATAAAGGTTGGCAGCCTTAAAACGTTCGGGGTGATTGCTATACATATCTTGCAAATAAGCGTATGTATGCACGTTTGTCGGCACATCATAGCCCTGCGAGGCATACATTTGCTTAACGGCTATGGCCTGCTGCTCTTTTTCGGAAAAACTGCCCATCATATTTTGCGGGACAGTTCCACCGGCCGCAATCATATCAAAAGCGGCGTTGATATTTGCCCGATGCTCAGCATCCAACACCGCCGCGCCGCGTAGCTCTTTAAGCTTCAAAGCGTTGTCTGCTTTTGTTTTCCAGCTTTTAAGTTCTTTTTCTTCCATGCCATAGGCATTTTTGGCAAGATTCAAGGCCAACGTTTCGGGGTCTGTAACCAGCAGATTGTCAAGACCGGCCAAAACCTTGCTATGGTTATAATCGTTCAAAGCTGCGTCATATTCCAAAGGTGAAATCAGACCACCGTCCAAAGCGTGCCGCAAATCGTCTTCAACCCGGCCGTCCAGCACTTTAATATAGGCCTCATTTGCGCCAACCGTCTGTTTGGCTGATTCTTTAACGTTATTTAATACCGTGTCATGGCCGATTTTGTTCAAATCTTTGGCTATGTTAAAACGTAGATCAAGCAAATCTTTTTTATCGGCAAGCTCCACCCAGCTGTCATATTCTTTCTGAAACCTTGGATCAACGTCTTTATCATACTTTTTATTGATGGCTTTAAGGCCTTTTTGGTATTCCTCTTCGCGGGCGCGCGGATTTTGATTAAGTTCAACCCGCCGTTTCATATCCTGCCGGTCAAGCTCGCGGTTGTCAAATTGTTGCTTCGTTTCATGATACGCCGCCTGATTATCGGCTTTTGCCGCCAGCTCAAGCGCCGTTTGGCCAAATTGATTTATCTGGCTGCTAAGCTCGGCCGCCGCGTCATACTGCTTGACATATCTCTGATTCGGATTAAGTGCGGTCGGGTTAGCGCGCACCTGTCTTTCGTATGTGTTGTTTAATGCCATAGCTATTACTCCCTATCTGCTTGGTTTCCTTGCCGGCGCTGATGTTGCCGGATTCCAGCCCGAACCTTGCCCGCTCATATTCTCAACACCCAGCAAATTCAAAAGCCCACCGCTGTTTGCCACGCTCAAACCGCTGCTCGCCCCGCTCAAAAGCGCATTGAGCCAGCTTGTTTTTTTAACCGATTTTGCGTTGGCCAAATACTGGCTGGCCTCGTTTCTTGCCTTTTGTGCTTCATACATTGTGGCAATATAGCGGCTGTGATTATTGTAGCGTTCCATTGCCTGATCTATTTCCGCGTCCATATCCGAACGCAGCTGAACATCAATCAATGTTCCGCCGGTCAGGCCGCTTTGCGCGGTTGCCACTCGTTGCCGCGAAAGCTCAAGATTACGCTGCTTTCGGCTCATATCCTCATTATACGCATCTGCGTTAGCCTGCATTGCGGCATTTTTTTCATAAATATCAGCCTCGAGATTTTTAAGTGCTGCCTGCTGTTTGAGCTGGTTAACCGCGCTTTTTGATTGTGAAAGAGAGTTTGCCGCGCCAAGCGCTGCGCTTGCCGCCGCGAAAGCAAAAGCCGCCAAAACCATTTATAGCCTCCTAATAAACTTCAAATTCAAATACGATTGCCTGCAAAGTAAACGGCAACGGGTAGGGTTGCACAAAAATAATCTGTTCCGTTTCCTGATAATCACCATTGAAAGGCGAAAGCTCAATATCACCCGAAAACAGCGGAATCGGGTCGTCAAGCTTATCACTGCCGGAGCGGCTTAAAATATCTTTCAGACTGTCCATTGTTTCGCCGCTTTGTCCGCCCATGGAATTATAAACCCTGAAACCTATCTGATTGACGCGTTTTTTCCGCGCGCGGGCGCTCGATTCCCCGTCCCCCTCAAGCGGTGTCGGAATAATAACGCCGGTATAGGGCAGGCCGACAATGGCAATTTTACTCGGGTTTTGCAGCGTAATTGTCCATTTGCCGTTTACAAGCTGCACTTCCTGCATAGGCTCAATACCGCCCTCCGAAACAATACTGACCTCCCGGCCGGCCAGATGATCCAACCCGCTGTCAATAACTGAAAACGCCGTGTTACTTGTGTATATGTTGCTGGCATCCAGATAGCAGGCCTCTTTTTGCACCTCCAACAGGGCATCAATACAATACTGCTTATATTCTTTTTCTGATGAGAAATCGGCAATCGTTTTGGAAAAATACCCCTGAAACGGATTTTGCAGAAATTCCACACCATAACTGTCTTGCTCCGCACCATTAACTATTTTTTTGCGCTTAACACAAAGTGCCAGATTCGCACTGTCGGCAGCAATGCTGACAATCTCGCCATCTGTTTTTAATCTATACCACGCAAGCCCCTCCTGCATCGGATTATAAAGGCAGCAGCTCAACGCGCCGTTGCTTTTAAGACAATAAATCACATCAAACGGCTCTTTAATATGCACCATATCAACCACGCCCTCAACACTGATGTGTTTGGCATAGGTTTGGATTGTGTCGCTGTCATATTGATAGGTGTTTGCGTCATAGGCTAGCGTGTTGGCTGCTTTACCCGTAATGTCTATAAAAACAAATCTCTGTCCGATTCTCACCGGCTGGATTCTCCGACAGCCATCGTGCGTTTGTTCAAAAGAGCGGCAATTCGTCACATAAAACAAATCGCTCGTGTTGCTTTCGCCGATGGCCACAATATTAACATCTGTCCCACATATTAAATCTTTGGCGCTTTCCATCCAGCATATAGAGCCAACTGAAACGCCGCTTGAAACATTAAACCCAAAACCGGTTTGATAGGTTATTGCGCCAAACTCTTTTTCGGCAAAGCTTTCAAAATCATCACTCCAGCTAAACCATACCCGGGAGCCGCGCGCCACACAAAGCCGCTCACGATGAAAACATCCGCAAGTCGGGTAACCGTATTCTTCGCACCAACTGCCAAACTTCCATTTCCACGTTTTGCGCGATTCTCCAACCGCCGCATAAGGTATCGGCATCAAAACTTTAATCACGCAGCTTTTACCGTCCGCTGCCACCGATGTAATTTTGCCGATTCCATAACCGCAGTCTTCATAAATCCAGTTTAATTTACCGTCTGTCGCCGTTCCCTCGGTGTGTTTTGGCGTTGTATCGCCGGTTGTGCCGTCTGCTGCGGCTTTATATGTTTTGTAATTGCTGACAATTCTTTGGTCTTTTTTGACCTCTTTGCCCTCACTCCAGCTGTATATTTCATTAAAATTGATAGGTTCTATATAGAACAGGCCGCCAATATGTCCCGACTTGAAAATGGATTTTGTTGCCGTAACAACAACATTGTCACCGGTTTGCGCACTGGCATAAACTCTGTCATCCTGATTTTGATTCAAATCCTCAAAGCCGCCGTCCTCTTCATAATCAACCTCCGCCCAGCTGAAAGAGCCGTTAGCATTGCGCTCCAGTCGCTGCACCGGATATTTTTTTTGCGTTTGGAAAATATAGACAACATCACCGGATTGTTCCGATTTTAAGGCCGGCTGTCCATTGCTATCAAACAAATCGGCCAAAACATACGGCGTAACCAGCTCAAGCGGATTTTGCGCCGAATCTCTTAACAATTTTCCGTCACGGTAAAAACGCACATATCGGTTGCCAAATTCCAAAATATAAACATCCGTGTCGTTATAGGCAAAGCGCAACAATAAAACTTTGGAATTGTTTTTTGTCGCCGCTGAATAGTTCATGCCGCCGCGGTAATATGCAGCGCCTTGAATTGTCAGCATCATATTGTCGCATACTTTGCAGCCGCTGTTTACCTTGGCAATATCATCCCTGCCGTATAAATCGGGGCTTATTTCACCGGCGTTAAAAGCGCGCAAAACCCTTTTTTGCACCATTATTCAACCCTCCATTCATCAATAATCCGGCCGCGCAACCAGTTCCCTGTCGGTTTTGGCCGCAAAGGAATCTCAAGTGCGTTGCAGCGCAGGGCATCATCAAGCGCGTCTTGGCGCTGCCGCCGCAGCATATCTTCCGCGCTGCTGCTCTGCTTAATCCGTTCGCAGCATTTAATTGCCAAATCCAAAGACAAGACATTGCAAAAACAGGCATCATAGCTTGATACATCTTCATTGCGGTATTTGTATTCAATAATAAGCGGCGGTTTGTATCGCGTATAAATTTTATCACCGCGGATTTTGTAAAACGGATTGTAGGATTCTGTCAGCTCAACGCCTGAATATCCTGTAAATCTGTCATTAAGTGATATAATACCCAGACAATCAGACGGCACTTGATATATATACTTATACTCGCGGTATAGCATATTATCGCTTTCTTCAATAAAAGCCGCCGTATCACGCTTAATGCAGCAGTTCCAGCTGTAAGAGCGTATCAAAACATCACGCACCAGACGATAAGCCGCCTGCATTTCTTCCGCCGCATTTGTTTTATCGGTTGCGGATATGTTGCGCTTGCCGCCCAAAGCACGGATTGCCGCGTTGATAATGTCCAAATCTGTTGTGCAGGTTGCCACCATGTTATTTTTCCTTAAATAAAAAGAGGGGCAAAAGCCCCTCTTGTTTAGTTGTCAGTCTTTTCTCCATCGGGTTTGCTGTCCCCGTTGGGTTCACTGCCATTCGGATTATTAGCACTGTCCGTAACAGCCTCAAGCTTGGCCGGGTCGCCATTCGGTTTTGCCGCATTAGCTTCCGCTTCGGCAATTTCCGCCAAAAGCTTGTCAATACCCTTGGTATGCCAGTTCGCAATTTTCAGCTCCTTGGCACGCACACGAACGGCGGCATCCTCAAAGTTACCGCCAGTCTGTGTAGCCGGTGCAGCTTTGGCTTTGCTGCCGTCCGCACGTTCAAAGTTATCGTTATCGTCCAGCGCTACAGCCTCCAGCTCTTCCCCTTTACGATAAAATCTAAAATTATAGACTGTATCGTTTTTTGCTCTGTATTTTACCATTTTTTACCCCACTACAAACGGAATAACCTTAATTTTGCCACTGATAGCAGAATCAGAACTTGCAAAAGCAACCTTGGCAAAATCCTTGACATAAGACGGAAAACCGATTTCCGCAATCGTTTCACCCTCGGCAAAACTCTGTGCTTCATCAAAAGTTCGTGTGTGTGAAGACAAAGAGCTGTAACTACCCTCAAGCGTATCGCATTCGGTTGCCGTCAGGGTAACGGTTTTTTCGGCAGCAATACTGCAACCGCCCTCACCGGCAACGCAAAGGGCATAAACGTGTCCCAGCGCACCGCCGACCTTGATGCCGCGGGTCGCCGCAACGCTTGCCGCAGCGGCCGCTTCATCAATAAAATTTTCTTTATAAAATCCGATATTCATATTTTTAATCCTCTCTTAAAAAAGTGAAAGAAAGAGCCGTTTTTTTAAGACGGCTCTGTATTTTAAGCCGTCCACGGCATTGTGTATCTGGATTCCGTGCCGCGCGCCTGCGTATTTGTGCCGACAACGGGGATTCCGTTCCACTCTTCAACTACGTTTCTGATTTTGTCATCGGCATAAACCGTGCGCAGTTTTTCATACTTAAACTGGCCGATTTTAGTCTTCATGCCGCGGTTCATAACCAAAACCGTGTCGGAGCTGTCGGCATCAATACGGTCAAGCAGGTCGTCAATCATATCGGCCGTAACATTTTTGCTGTTGTCCGGGTCAATATTGACAATCAAGCCCAAGCTGTCGGGACGCGCCACCTGATAGCCTAAAAAGGCTTTCCAGGTTGCCTCATATCCGATTTTGCCGGCGTGTTCACCGCTTGAAATTACATGACGTTCGCCGCCGTTAAGCCATTCCATAAACATAAGCTCGTTTTTGTTTTCACCGATCGGACTGACAAGGCCGCAGTTTTCCTCCTTGTTTTGACGAATAGCCATAATGGAAAAGTTGGTATTTCCCGTTCCGCCGGCATCAATAATGGTTCTTTTGGTCTTGTCGGCGGCAATCAGTTTGTTATAGGCAAAACATTTTCTATACAGATTGTTATAGATAAAGTTGCGTTCTGTTGCCTTGCCCGCATCGTTTAAGATAATCGGCGTGCGCTTGGCAAAATACAGTTCTGCCGCTTTGCCGCTGTCCGTGGTGTCGTTGGCGATGATAAGTGCGCGCTCTTCGCTGATGGACATCTGGCCGGCCAAAACGCCAAGGCGTTCCTGCTTCATAATGGTTTCAATATCCATTTCAACGTTAGGCGCGTCAAATTCGCGGAAAGAAGCGCCGCTAACGCCGGACACCTCTTCATACTGGTTCATAATGCCGTGAGTTGAGGTCATGAACGGAACTGTCTGCATAAACTTCAATTCTTTCATGAAGCTGTTGACAAGTTTCTGCTGTATTTTACTGTAACTCAAGGCTACTTGCTGTAACGTGTCGTTATTCATATTTTTTCCCTTTAATAAAAAAGGAGGCGTAATTGCCTCCTATCGTTAAAAAACTACATTTCAGCCTCTTTTGCCCGAAATATAGTCCAGAAGACTCCCCCCATCTTCGCTGTCGCCGCCAGACACACCGCTATGGTCGGTCTGCGTTTTGCCGAGCAGCATCATTATGGAAAGCGCCGCCTCCATTCCGATTGATTCGGAAATTCCCCTCAAATTGTCCTGATTAAGTTTCATCAGGGACATTCCTTTATTCACAAGGCTTTCGTTTTCTTTTTTGCTTTCGCCCCAACCGGCAACAACTTTGTTGTAATTGTCGGTAAATGCCTGTTTTCTTTCCTGTTCGTCCGCCGCCATTATCTCTGAAATGTTTTTAACAACGGCATTTGCGGCAATCGGGTCAAGCTGGCATTTATGAATAAAGCTCATAATACTTTTTTGGTCGTCCGTTTCCATCGGCAGCCCGTAACCGCTGGCATCATCAGGATAACCGCAGCTTTTGCGAAAAGCCAAAACTGCAGCCGTATCATCAGCCGCCGGATAAACTAAACCCCCGACATTATCTTTATTGTCGGGGGTTTGTTTTGTTTCGTTTCCGGTATCGGGTGGCGTTGTCTGTCCCGTGCTTTCCGGTGGTGTTGTGCCGGCCGGCGGTGTTGACGGATTCCCGGTGTCTGCCGGTGGCGTTGTGCCTCCGGCGTTTTCAATACTATTTTGTTTTTCCATATCAAACTCCTAAATATTGTTTCACAATCTGCGCTGTCGGCGTATTGATAAAATAGTCAATACGATCCATAACCGTAGCGCGGCCGGTTGCCACCATCACCTTGTTTATATCAAGGTTTGGTGTTTTTCCGCTCATATCTGTTGGTATAGATAAAGCGCAAAAATTTCTCAAATCCTCCATGACGACTTTGTTTTGCGCCAAAAGTTCATAAGCTTTTTTCAGCTGCTCCACCGCAATTTGTATTTCTTCTTTTTTATCCGCCATGTTAATAGCTCCCGCTTGCTAATCTGTTATCATATCTTGCGGCCATATTGCCGGCAACATCCGCCGCCGAACTGTCTATTGCCGCTTGCGCCGCCTGTTGCTCAAGTGCATCCTGTGCTTCCGATAATTTTTCGTATTCGTCCTCGTCCTGCAGGTGGTCGGCCGGCATCCCGTTGGCACTGGCCAAAGTCGTCAGGCATTTATAGCTTTTGAACGCCAGCGGTATATGTCGGTCAAAGTTTGACAAGGCCGTGGCGGCCTGTATCGTGGTTGCAATGCCGTTTGCCTTAATCAACTCTTGCGCCTTGTGCTGCTCACCCTCATATTGAATAGCCGCAAAAGGCTGATCGGCATCCATAAGCGCTTTCAACTCTTCCGGCATATTTTCCGGCAATCTGCCCTGCCGCTTCATAATATCCAGCTCGCGCGCGACCATCGGGTCAAGCAGCTCATTTTCAATCGGGAAAACGTTAATTGACATAAGCATTGCCCGTTCCATTGCCCGTTGGTTTATTTCCGTGGCCGTCATTTTGCCGTCTTGGTAATACATCAAATACAGCGGCACAAGATAAAAGTCTTCAATACCCTTGGCAATCAGCTCTTCCATTTCAGCGCCAAGCCGTGTATTATCGCCGGTCAATAAAGGTTTAAGCATTTCGCGCCCCTCGGCATCAAGCGTTCCGGCCATAATGGCACCGGCCACCGGCATTAAACCACCAAAAGCGGCATCATTACGCGCCAAAAGCGGCGGATCAACTGCTTTTTCCGCACTTTCAATCGTTGATTTGCGCACTCTTTGCAGCATTTTAATATCCGGCAACGCCTCCAAAGATGGCGAATTTGAATAAATATCATAATCAAGCTCCTGATAGCGCGTAAACATATACGGGCAGGTGAAAAAAAAGTTATGATCAAGCACCGCCGGCCGGCTCATATCGTTTAGGATAAGATAGGATTTATACCGAAATTTTGTGATTTTTTCCGTTCCATCCGCGGCAATGGTTTTGATTTTGGCTGCTTCCACCTCTTCACGGCTAAGCTTGCAGACAATATGCACCAGATTAAGCGGCGTAAACTTATTGGCTTTCACTCTGTCCCAAACCTCCGAGGGAATAACCTTTTCAGGGTCAATACCGCGGCCGCGCAGGTCTTCGCACACTTCCCATGCCGATTTCACCATTTTGCGAAAACAGGTTTTGATTGTGCCGTTGTTGTATAATACCGGATAAAAATCTTTAATATTAACCGATTCATAGGTTGCGCCGTCTCCGTCTTTGTCTTCGTCAACAAACATCACGCCGAGGCCGAGCTTGCCATAACCGCGCCAAGTTTTGATAATAGCCTTGTTAAATCCGGCATTCGGCCGATAGCGCATTTCAAATATGCTATCAGTCAATCTTTCCAGCCAACCGGTTATATTTTGCTTGTCTTTAAGGTTGTTAAGCGGCGCGGCGAAACGATGCCACCGCTGGTTCGGCGGCGTAACAGTAGACTGCAGCGCGGCCACAAATTTAGGCAGCGCCCGCTGTGCCGTGGTTGCATAAATGCGCTCATTCCAAACCCTTTTGGCGGTATATTTTTTGGTAATAAAGGCGTTTGCCGGATCTATCATTTCCATGATTGTCTGCCATACAGACTCCAGCGGCCGGCGGTTATTCTCCAGATTGCCCAAATCTTTAAGAAAATTCCTTGCCTGCTCTTCGCTTATTTCAAACATAAAAACCCTCCCAAACTACACGCCCAAAGTGGTTTGTTGCCCCAAAACACTCTGATTACCCTGCAGCGGCGCGCCACGCTTACGGCGGCGGTTGCGCAAATCGTTGATATAAACAGCCAAATCGTCATTGTTTTCGCTGGTTGCCGGTGCGGCCGATGTATTGTTAACCGCGGCCGGGCGGGTTGAATTGCTGTTTGTTGCCACCGGTTTTTCGCTTGTTGCCGGCGAATTTGTGGTGCTATTGACTTTCTCGGTCGTCCGGCCGCTGTCGGTAACCGCCGAGGCATTGGCCAAAGCCTGCTGCTGTTCCTGTTTTTTCTTGGCCTCCGCAGCCTGTTGCTCCTGCTGTGCCTTTGCCGCAGCCGCTGCGGCGGCCGCCTGCTGCTGTTCCCGCCGCCTCCGCCGTTGTTGACTTAAAATATTTCTTATAAAAATACCCGCCATTGTTTTACACTCCCAAAGCTGTTGTTCCACTAAGTTTGTTGGCATCACTTGATGTGCTGCCCGAAGTATTAACCGTGCTGGCACGGTTGCGGCGGGCTTTGCGTGTCCGCAAATCAGACACATAATTAAGCAATCCCTCCGCTTCCTGTTGTGTCGGCGTTGTTGCTGTCGGCAGTTTCGGCTGATTTGTCATATTGGCGTTAACGATTCCCTTGTCGCCAAGTGATATTGTCCCCATGGTCGCCCCACGGACAGCCGCATCGGCCACCCCGCCCAAATCACCTTTTATCAAACTTGAAACAGCGTCCGTTCCGGCAGACACAACGCTTTTGACTACTTTTTTAACCGGTTTAGTAATGGCTTTTACAACCTTGCTCATAAAATCCCCCTTTCAAGTGTTCTGCAGTCTTATCCATAATGTTCGTCCGTCAAACATTCCATGTTCCGTTCCGCCAAGAAATTTATGCAGTCTTTCTTGTTTTTTTCCGCCACGCGACAGTGTCCATACCGCCCCGCGCCTGACAGCCCAGTCAACAATAATCCGAATATATTTGACATATATCGGGCTAATCCGCCTATCTATCGTAAACCAGATATACAAAGTGCCATCGTCTTGCGGTTCAATGCAGACTATGCACTTGCGGCTTTTAACCTCAATCGTGTAGGCCTCGCCGGTTTCAAGCTGTGTTTTATCTTTGTTTTCCAGCCAGTCCTTTTGGCCAAAGTCGTTAAGCTCAAGGCTTTCAAAATCGCCTTTTTTATACTTCCTGATAACCGCCACCGCCTTAATCCCTGTTGTAAATAATTGTTTGATAAGCTGTTGCTTTACTGTTCGGGAAAACCCCGTTTATATCAAACAGCCGCGCCAGCGCATCAATCATATCATCATGGTTAACGGCCGGATATTTAAGGTATTCATCCTCAATGAACACCTGCGTAAAGTCTTTTATCTCCCCGTCAACCGTAATCATCGGTAGCCTTGTCGGCAAAAATATCTTGCCTTGCTCAAATAAAGGCTGCAGTCGCTCAATTCTCTGCTTCTTGGCAATGTTTCCACCCAGTCTGTTTATATTAAAGCGGTAATGACGCAGGTTCATTTCTGCTTCAATATGTTCGCGGTCGGCCTGTTGGCCATAGCTTTCATACCATACGGAATTAGGCCGATACATATCCACCAGCCGGAAAAGCCAGTTTGTCCGCTCGCTCAAATTGAGCCGGTCGCGGATTCCGTCAATGATATAATAATTACCGTCTTGGCCAAAGCCCAGAACAATCATCACCGTATAGTCGCTTTTCTTGTCTTTAGAGCTGGCCGGATCAACAATAATATATCGGTTCATTGTTTCAGAGCCGCTGCCGTCATAATATTTCAGCCATTCCGGCATAAAATACCGGTTGTTAGCGATACTCGGGTCAAGCAACATCTGCGTGCCGAATGTGGCCGCGCCCATTTCTATCCGTTTTTTTTTCAACTCTTCCGGCGGCAAAAACACCGATGTTTCAAAATCGGTCGGGTCGGTCATTGCCGGATATATCCGCGGAATAACCGCACCTTGCTTGATAAGCTCATTATATGTATCGTTGTAGGCATAAAATGTGCCTATCATAATTCGCTTGGCATCAGCCGAGCCGAGGTTAAGACTCATTTGAAACGCGGCGGTTGTTTTTAATATCTGCTCCGGGGTGTTCACACTTTCCAGCGTGACAAGGTCATCATATTTAAGCCGGTCATAGTGCATACCGGTCGGCTGCCCCTCTACCACGCCACAGGCCTCAACGGTCATTTCCTTGCGCGTGCTTTTGCGTTTGACACATATCTTGTCTTCCGTCCACTTCGGACTTTCTTTTTTCGGATCGGCATAAAATATGTCAGGATATAACGCTTTCAAAAGACTGTTTGTTTCCAGCGTGTTTTTAATCTGAATAACAAACGCACGGGCAATCGGCAGCTTGTGGCTGAAAATCCCCGTCGTTATTTCCGGATCGTTAATAATTTCAAAAATCGTATGCGCATATGTAATAATTGTGCTCTTAAAGTGGCCACGCGCCCACAAATCAAGATATCCGTAGGGGTTTTCCTGAAACTCACGGCAGCGGTCAAGCACCCATTGATTGTTAGCAAAACTCACGCCCAAAACATACACCAGCAGGAAAAACAAATCATTTTTTGCCAGCGTCCTCCACGCCGTCACTCTTTCCCGCTCTGATAATTGCATCAAGGATTGCATTAACTCCCTGTATTGCGCTATCTGTCGGAGCAATATCAATTTTTCCATCGTGCGTTTCCTTTAGAGCGCCGTTCACATCAACATTAACTTTATCTGCATATTTTTTGGGACACATCCGCCCCATCATCCATTTACGCGTGTCAATCTTTAACCGCGCCGCCGCCACAGCGTCCTTGTCTTCCGCCACTTCATCGGCAATTTTGATAATTTCATCAAAGAAAAAATCCGCGCGCTGCGTCTGCGCATCCGCGTAGTTGTCACGAAACTCTTCACCGTTCAACCATTCATAGACTTTGGCAAGAGGCAAACCGCGCCTGAAACAGATTTCTCTAAGCGACAAACCGCCGCGCATTTCCTCAAAAATACGTTCGGCATTTGCCTTGCTCTTCCATTTTGCCTTTGGTCGGCCGACTTTCTTTGTCTTTGCTCCCTTTGCCATTGTCGCCTCATAAAAATCGGCGGCAGATGGTTGAGGAAACTGCCGCCTTTCACTTAACGCCAGAGCATTACTCCGGTTTACCAAACAAAAAGCCGCCGGGGAATGTTCCTTGACCCCTGCGGCTTATTTCCAGCCAGATCATACAATCCCTAGCCTACATCTTTTATACTTTAATTCGCCCGATTGTGTAAAATGAAAAAGTGTCAAATGATGTAAAATGTTGTCAAATGAGTGTAAAATAATTTATTAACATATTGAAATTAAAAGTTTTTCATTTCATTAAGCAGCTTTTCAAGCGCCTTGCGCAAATAAATATCAAGCATTTGCCGTGTTCGCCCCAGCTTTTTGCAGACAATTTTCCACGGCAGCGGCTTTTCGCGGCAGCGCGCCGACAGCAGATCATATTCAAATTTTGTGAGCTTATTCATCAGGTTGGCATCCATATACCAGCAATCGGCAATATCAACGTTTGTCGGCTGAAAGTGCGCATTTTCCGCGTCTTCCGGCGTGTTTTCGGTGGCAATAAACAGCCACATATAGTTTTTGGCATAATCCGGCCGCCGCGGCGCAGGCAGGGCATACAGCGTTTCAAAATAGCGCATAACCTCAAATTTAACATCTTCAATCGTGCAAATTTTTCTCAACATGTCAAAACTCCCAAAAATCTCAACCGGTAAATAGACAAAAACAAGGCCGCGGCGCTCAAAACGCGCTCCTTTCCCCTTGCCGAGCCGCCGCAGGCGGAAACGCAACCGCAAGGTTGCGCCAAAATTGGCGCATAAAAGCGCAAATTTTCATTTTCCTGCTTTTTAACCGGCGTAAAGGCGCAGTCTTTGTCGGGCAAAATAGCAATGCTGTCCGCAAAGGCGCGCCGACCGGTTAAAAGGTTATCCACACAACCTGCGGAGTTATCCACAGGTTGTGCAACCTTTCCCTTTTTCCTTAACAATCCTTTTTCCTTTTCCCTGAATCCCGTCATATCCTCAAACCTCAATCCAAAACCCAAAATCTTTAATCCAACAACCTGTATTTTTATTTATTTTCTTTTTTGCTTCTTTTTTCTTTTCTTTTTTTTGCCAAAGCAACCCACTGGCATCCCATTTTTGCAAATCAGGGCAAAAATGCTGCAAAATTTGCTGATTTTTTAATTTTGCATTCCGTTGGGTTGTTTTGGGTTGCTTTGGGTTAAATTTTGCTAAAAAAATAACCCACAATAACCCAGTGGCATATTTTGGGTTATTTTGGGTTTGCATTTTTCTTTTTTCCTTTGTTTTTCTTGCCGTTTTCCTGATTGCGCCGGCAGCGTTCCTCATAACGGCGAGCATTGGCATCCATCGCGTTCTTAAAGCTGTTAAACAACACGCGCGCCGCCGGCGACAGGCTTTTAACGTCAACCGTGCCATACATATTATAATCATGCATGGCAATAAACGCCTCTTTGAAAAGCGCACCGTCTTCGTCCCGCATCGCTTCCACACTGTCGGCCGGCACAACCCAGCCCGTCTTTTTTGTTTCTCTTTCCTCAACCATTTTCAAGCTCCTTAAAATAATAACTACAAATCAAAACCGAGCTGCCGCTCGTCCGTTTCCGCCCGCTTGAGGTTAAATTTCTCAAGCCGGCGGTGAATTATCTCAATATATTTCTTTTCCTTTTCTATGCCGATAAAACGCCGCCCAAGGTTGCGCGCAGCCACAAGCGTTGTGCCACTGCCGGCAAACGGGTCAAGAATCAAATCATTTTTATTGCTGAAATATCGGATAAAAGGATACATTGCCTTGAGCGGCTTTTGTGTCGGGTGTTCTGTTCTTTCGTTACCGCTGCAGATTGGCAAAAAAATATAATCGGGCTGCTGGCCGTTTTCATAATTAAAAGTCAGTTTTCCGCCGGGCTTTTGCCACATTCCGGCCACCTCCCAACCATTCATAAACTTAACTTTGCGGGCTTGCGGCACCGGATTTTGTTTTATAAAAGCAAAATATCCTTTGCACTTAAAACCGTATTGCGACTGCAGATAATGCGACAGGAAGTTAATTCTGTCCCTGTCAAAAAAAGAAACCAGCATACCCCCCCCTTTAAGCTTGGGAACAACCGCATCAACCCACCGCTTTGTAAAATTCATAAAATCGCCAAAGCCGGCAAACTTGTCCCATTCACCAAAATTATGCGTAATCGCTTTGGCCTTACCGAATTTTTGTGCATCTCGTGAACGGGTGATTATCACCTCGTTGGCAATACCGTAGGGCGGATCTGTCAGCACCATATCAACACTGCCGCTTTGTATGGTATTCAATAACTGCAGGCAATCCCCCTCCAAAACCGTCATTTTATCCCCTTAAAAACCTGTGGCCGGTAGCGGAATTGCCACCGGCCAAACAAATTATCTGCCTTGCGGCAAATCACCGTAGAAAACCGGTAAATTGACAGATTCTTTAATCGTTTTCAACTCTTCATCAATCGCCAGTTCAATCGCTTTATCAAGGTTAATAACCTCATACCACCAGCGCACCGCGCCGTCTTTAAGCCGGTAGCGCAGGCGACATGGCAGTTGATAGGCTTTTCCGCCCTCAAGCACCGGAATCACGATAATAAACATATTCGGCACTTTAACCGATTGCCCGCTGATGTCCGTATGCTCACTTGAAAAATTGATTGTAGCTTCACCGGTGTTCAAATCGTGCTTAACCACCGCCTTTTCATCAGCGCGGATAGCAATACCCTTGGAAAGCTCAATCATCTTGTTGACCGGGGCATAAAAACCGCCGCAGCGCATTCTGATTTCTTTTAAGGATGCCGATTCATTATCCGGAGCGGGCGGTTCGGCCAAATCCAAAACATTCTGCTCAATAAACATGGCAAAATCAAGCTGGCTCATGACTTCGCCGTTTTCTGCCCGCCACGCCAGCAGCTCTTTACTGAACGGAAAAGCATAAGTTGCCTTGTGCTGCTCAAAACTTGCCTGTTCTTTGGTGGCGCAGTCAAAAACGCAGGTGATTTTCTGTTGCTTTTTATTGTAAAAAATCGCCGAATTTTCCGTTTTATAACGGTTTGCAAACTCAACAAAGCTGCAACAGGTGTGTAATTCCGTCACCCCTTTTAAGACTTCCGGCACCTGTCTTTCTTTATCAACAAAGTCTTTAAGCTGCCGAATATTCATATTCTCGGGATAAACCACCAGCCCGGCCGTTCCGGCGGCATCCACAATCTGCGGTTTCAAAAGTTCTTCCATTGTTTCGCGCATGGCCACAATGTCGTTTCTGATTTCGTTATCCATAAATATCTTTCCTTTCTTCATCATAGGTTACCACTTCCCGCTTACCGGCAATCACATCAAACGGCAAACGCGGCTGTTTCGGATTTTCGCGACAAACGCCCGAGCCGTCCTGCGACAGCCAAAAGATGGTGCGGTTGCGCGGCTTTGGCGGATTCTTGCTTTTAACATCGGCCGTCATTGTGATATTGCCGCTGTCCAAAACAAGTGTGATTGCCACCGCAATTTGTGCTTTGGCGGCTCTCATACCGTCAATATCGCAGCGCTGTTGCAGAGCTTTCAGGGATTCCTGCAATGTTGCGGAGCAATCCGCATTAAATTGCCCATCCTCCAGCTCGGCAATAAGGCGGCTGAAATCTTTAATTTCATTCATCGTTTTTCCTTTCCTCGTTGTTGATGTTATAAAAATCGTTCGGCTCAACCTGCCCGCCGCTCCACTCGTAAATTTTTTCTACCGTTTGGCGGCCGGGTATTACCTCACCATTTACCCAGCGCCGTGCCACGCAATGGATAACATTAAAATCGCGAGCCAGATCTGCTACGCACCGGTTGGTTTGCTCTAAATATTTTTTGAGTGATACCATGTGTTTTACCTCCTATCTCATAATATTCACAAAAAGAAACAAATTACAACACAAAAATAATCGTTATTTGATTATTTATTAAATTTGCTTGATGAATTAAAGAAGATTAAAACAAATTAAATATAATCATCTTGTGATTATTTTCTTGTTTTCCCTTATTTTTATTGAAAAATAATCATAAAAAGATTATAATTATTCCGAATAAGAGGTGGCAGTATGGAAAACAACAGAATAAAAATAATTAGAAAGGAGCGCGGATTAACTCAGGTAGAGCTTGCCGAAAAATTAGGCGTTGCCCAAGGCACAATACAGAAGCTTGAAAACGACCAGATAGAATTTAGCACAAACTGGATGCGCAAAATATCGGAGGTGTTGGAGGTTGAGCCATACGAGCTGTTGCCTCTTGATATGCAGCCCAAAGAAATATCACCGGAAGAAAGGGAGATGCTGCGCACATTCCGCAAATTCGCCCCATCTCAAAACACAGATAATGCGAATGTTTCTCAATCGCAAAAGGACAAAAAGCATACTGCGCAACCGGCAAAACTACCGGAAAAATCTAACAATGGAAGATGAAATATGAAAAAAGAAATTTTGTTATTGCCTTTGTTGCTTACAGCTTGTGCTTATGAACAAAACATCTATTCTTATAAAAACATTGACATTCACAACAAAACGGTTGCTATTTCCGCCACGAATCTATCAAAAATGCACCAAGAATTAAAGCAAGCTCTCATAAAATCAGGCTATAAACTTTATGTTAAAAATGAAAACAAAGATATAGGATATAGCCGCCAAACCTCGCGCTATGAATTGTCTGATAACATTCAAGACGACCCGGCTGTAGCCTGCGGCTTAATGGCAGGTTATCACTATGCCATATCTTTCATTGACTTAAAAACAAGTGAAGAGGTTTTTAGTATGCAGGGAAGAGGTTGCCCTGATGAAATATTAGAAAACTTTACAGCCCTGATAAAAAACAACTACAACAGTTCTGCTCATACGGAAACACTGCCAGCAGAGCAGCCTTGTGTTTCCAAATATTCTATCGGCGGTTTTAATCTGTGGTGCGAATAATGTCTATTTACGACACTTTATCAGACTATTTGAAAGAAGTCCAAAAAGAGCGTATGGCAAAAATTGATATAGAGGTTGAAAAATACAAACAAAAGCACCCTCACGCAACCACCGAGCAGATTGAGAACTTGGAACAAACCTTATATTGGAAAGCCCAGCGCGAGAGCGCTATTGAGATAGACGTTTTGGAGGCCGGCAAATTTTGGCCGAAACAGGAAAAAGAACCTTTTATAATTGATTTATTAAAAGCACCCATACCCTTATGGTGTGTTATTTTTATTTTCACACTTGTTTTAATCGCTTTAATATAGCTTTTCCTTTCTTTTATCCACCGCGCAAGAGCCTTATTTTGCGCGGTTTTAATTTGCTGTGAATAAAAATAATCACATAACGATTATTTTTTATCTTGACATAATAATCATAATACGATTATAAATAACCTTGATTAAAGCAAATTAAAGGAGGTTAAAACCATGTCAGATTTATTAAATCGCATAAAATCATCACCCACGCCGCGGCAGATTTCCGCACTTGAATATTATGCCGCCGCGCGCAAAAAGCAGAAAATCGCTAATATTCTTTACACTCTGTTTTGGATGGCTGCCAGCGCGCTCTGGATTATAACAGTTATCAATATTCATCAATACAACCGGTCTTTTGACAACTGCCTTGACCTGCTGGAGCAAATAGAGGCCAACACTGTCATCTTGGATCAGCAAATCAACAGTCTTTCGCAGACAATCAGCGGGGTGGATTATGAATAACTGGCAGCCATATCCGCAAAATTCGCCCGCAAGCACCGATGAAGCCAAGCTCAAGGATTATGTTGTCCTTGTGCCAAACCCGCACCGGATTGAAAAAAGCGGCTTTTCCACCGCCGCCCCGCGTTATCAGGTTTGTCTGGCTTTTTGGATGGGCGACCGCTTTGTCAACGAACATATTGACGAACTTAACGTTCATTACTACTTGGCCTTGCCATCACATTCTTAAAGGGAGATTTTAATTATGATAGATATTTCGCAAATTCGCGCCGATTTGGAGGCAACTTTGCCGGCGGTTGTCGCCCGCAGCCAAATATCCCGCTATCTTGGCGGGTGCTACACACCGGCCACAATGGCTGTTTACGACAGCAAAGGCATCGGCGTTAAAGACCCTGTCCGCCTTTCCGGCCAAAAAATCGGCTATTCCAAACAAAATTTAATTGACTGGTTTATTGCCCGTTTGGAGGCTGCCAACGCGCAAAAGGGGAACAGCAATGAAGTTGAAGATTAAATATTTATTCCCTGGCATTATTGAGCTGGCTTCCAGCGAGGGCGACAGCGGTTATGACCTGCGCGCCCATTTGGCCGAGGCGGTAACCATTGAACCGAGCGGCAAACATTCTTTTGGCACGGGCATTGCTGCCGAGCTGGTGGATTATCCGGCCGCCGAAACTTTAAGTTACGAATTGCAGGTGCGCCCGCGTTCGGGACACACCGCCCGCGGTATTGTTGCCCAGTTTGGCACGATTGATGCCGCTTATCGCGGTGAAATTTGGGTCACTCTTTTCAATTTTGGCAAACTGTCGGTAACGATTACGCCGGACGAACGCATCGCCCAGCTTGTTGTTTGTCCCATTTATAAGCCACAGCTGGAAACTGTGCGTGAATTATCCGCCACCGCGCGCGGCAGCAACGGTTTTGGCTCAACCGGAAAGGATTAACCCCATGCCGTTTAAGCTTTTCCAAAAACGAACCGACCGGCGGGTTATCCGCGCTTTGCAGGATATTGCCCGCGAAAACTTTGCCAACCCGTTTGACGAGCTTGCCCGCATCAAACTTCTGGCCAAACAACTGTTAAAAACATTACGAGAGGAAGAAAATGCTAGAAAATCTTAAATTCTTTTGGCGTGCCAACAAGCCCGTCATTATGCGGCAAAAAAAATTTGATATGCTTGTTTTGCTTGCCATACACAACGCGCTTAAAGTAGCCGACAAATTCAGATGGAGCGCCCTTAACCCCGTTATTTACGACTTGGAGGCTTTGCGCGCCAACACTTGGGATCAGGATAAAATCACCAAAATACAGCAATGGCTTAAAGATAACTTCAAGCCGACTAAAGAGGACTGAAGAGCATGACGACTTTATCCGAACAAATCAAAGCCGTTAAGCGCGAAATTGATTATCGCCGGCGGCTATACCCCAAATGGGTGCAAGACGGCAAAATGACGCAGCTTGAGGCAAATTATCAAATTGAATGTATGGAGCAGGTTGCCTGCACACTTCTTGCCGTTCAGGAATTTATCTTAAAATCATCAACCATAGACAGAAAGGCTTTATCATGACAATACTTTACTTTACATTAGGTGCTTTTTTGCGCCGCTGGTTTGGCGGCTGCCTGGCCGATTGTAAAATACTCAACAGTCGCGGCGTTCAAACGGCGGCAATGCTGGCCGTTTTCCTATCAATTTATCTGCATGATTTCTCAAGCTGGCTGAACTGGCTGGCCGCTATTGTAGTCAGCTGCTGGCTGCAATTTCAGTTTTGGAGCAGGGGACACGGCGCTTGTTTTGACATTGGCCGCGGCACACCAACCGCCGAAACAATCAGCCGTTATAACGAGCGTTGGTATCACTACCCGATTGATTGGCTGTTTAACAAGCTATTCAAAGAACCTGACAGAAAATACGGCTTTTTATATGACTTCTTATATATGGGGTTGCGCTATACTTGCCCGATGATTTTAATGGCTTTCGTTGATTGGCGCTATATCCTTATTGGTGCATCTATCAGCCCGATATATGCCTTTTGTTGGACACTATACGAGCGCGAAAACTGGATTTTTCAAAAAAATATTCCTTTTGTTGGCGGCGCAACAAATTTAGCCGAAAAACTTGCCGGTGCAGTTGTTTACGGCGGCTGCTACTTTATTCAAAACGGATTTTAAGGAGGGTTTGATAATGGAAACAGATGTACTTGCTCTAACTTTAGAGAAATGTCAATCAATAGTCGCTAAGGACGTAGAGCTTGAAAATAAATTGAAATTTGCAGTTGAGGCAATAATAGTTGCAAGAGACACTGCATATTCGGCAACACAAGATTGCCCTAAATGTGATTATATTGACAACTACCTAACAAAAGTACTTAAACAGCTATCCGATAATAAAGAAGACGACCAAAATATTAGCGCTGTTAAAATGAATAATTTAACAAACAGAAACAAAACGGAGTTCGAGCACCGGTTTGCTCTTGGTGATATAGTATTTTTAACCTTTTATTCAAAAGGGAAATACAGAGTTCGAAAAAAAAGCGGATATAAAATTACAGATATTCGTTTTAACTATAGTCTTGGCTGCAGTTATTTTGATGAAGGAATAAAAAAATCAATCTATTATTGGCTAGAGGGAAACCCAAGCGTTCGTATGATTGAAGAAAATTCCTGTTTTCCGTCTTTAGAAGATGCTCAAAAATATTGCGATAAAAAAAATAAAGAATTATCAAAAAAGGAATGAAAATGGGTACAAACTATTTTTTGAAAAAAAATTATTGTCCTCACTGCCACCGCGGCAGGACAATACACCTTGGCAAAAGCTCTTGTGGTTGGCAATTTTTATTTCACAAAAACCGGAGCGTAAAAGACTATAAGAGCTTTTGTAAATTTATCAAAACCGGAAAAATTGTTGATGAATATGGATCAGTCATAACCGAAGAGGAAATGCTGCAAATAGTCAATAAACCTAAAGACTTCCTGCATCATGACCACTGCGAAATCATAGATGGTTATGACTTCATAGACACAGACTTTAGCTAAAGGACACCATTAATGCCTAAATTACTTGTTGTCTCAATATTGGATATGACCGACCAGCAATTAAAAGATTATGCCGAAGCCGTCCCCAACCGGACTAAAGATATTACGGCTGAAAAATTTTTGCAAACACTAAAAGGGAGTGGACAGGTAAATGTAAAATATCCTGACGGAACGTTCACCACCTACCAAATAATAAAGGAGCTACAATAAGATGAGCGATGTACTAAAGCTAGTTCTAACTGATCATTGGTTTGAAGAGATAAAAGCAGGAAGAAAGACGCACGAATATAGAGAATTTAAACCATTTTGGGAAAACCGATTAAGCAAATTTGAATTTAGCGCCGGCTGCGTTGTTGAATTTCAAAAGGCATATCGCAAAAATCCAGAACGTATGCTGTTTGAAATTAAAGATATTAAACTCGTAAGCGGCAAGAACACTGATTTACAATGTGATGGCATTGTTTTTGATATTGAACTAGGAGAGCGTTTAGCATGAGTGAACAAAAAATTGAAAGAGGCGATGTTTGGAAAGTCAAAAAATCATCAAACTGCAGAAACATCGTTATTGACACAAGCGACTGCAGAGGATTTATCGGATATATCCATTGCTACTACAAGCCCACTGGAGAGCTTGTAACTCTAGTAAGAATAACCGAACCAGAATTTTTTTACAAAAATTGTGAATATTTAGGAAAAACCAAAGCGAGCATATATGAATTATTTGAGGCTCAAAATGCAAGATAGATTAAAATACCGAATTTACGATACCGTTGATCGTGAATATGTAGAAGTTGATGCAATAAGGTTAACTCCGAACGGTATTATAGTTTGGCTGGAGAAAACAGAGCCGACTATTAACCTAAAACGGTATTTTATTGAACTTTGTACAGGTTCAGAAGATAAAAATGGCAAGCTCATCTATGAGGGTGATATTGTTATAAATTCGCTAAACCGAGAAAGCCCTTACTACCAAGTCAAGTGGAATTCTGAATGTCTATCCTATTATTTTGAGCCAGTTGGAAATAGCAAAGATTTAGACGTGGAAATGCCTCTTGATATTGTATATGACGGGTATCATAAAGAAAAGTATCAAAACGGATTTTATGACTTCTACGAGCCCTCTAGAACGGAAATCAAGTCTGATTTTTTGGCTCTTAATTTGCTTTAATTTTCTTTAATTCTTATTACAAAAAGCTTGACTTTTCAAAGGTTTTAAGCTAAACAGGGTTTAATCATTCTTAATTGTTTTTAATTGCTTTTAATATGAAAATTGGGGATAAATTGGGGACAGATTCACATTCCGGCCAAAAACAAAGGCTTTGCCGATTCCTCGCAAAGCCTTGATTTTCCTAATGGTGCGCTAGGCCGGAATCGAACCGGCACGGGATTGCTCCCAACAGATTTTAAGTCTGCAGCGTCTACCTGTTCCGCCACAAGCGCATATTTCAAAGTTGTTTATAACCATATAATTTTATAAATGCAACATAAAACTTGTTTTTTTTATAAAATTATGCTGTTCTGTTCTTGGATATTATCCATATGTACATTAACCAAATGTGACAGAAACAGCGTTTCGGCATTTTATTGAAAGGTGTTTTTTATGCAAAATATTAATCTTTCTTTTCAAAAATACATTTTTCCCAACATCAACAATGACGGGTGGCGTTTTATCAGTATTTTTGCTGCAGCAACAGCGTTGTTGGCAATCATCTGGCTACCCTTGGGATTAATTGGTCTTGTTTTGACCATATGGTGTTACTACTTCTTCCGCGATCCGGATCGTGTCACACCGCAAACCAAAGATATCGTGGTTTCCCCCGCAGACGGCGTCGTACAAATGATTACACGCGTCACGGGTCCTGAAGAATTGGGATTAAATAATAAAACCTTTAACCGTATCAGCATTTTTATGAGTGTTTTTAACGTACACGTCAACCGCGCACCGGCAGCCGGTAAAATTATCAGAAAAGCTTACATTAAAGGAAAATTTTTCAACGCTTCGCTTGATAAAGCCAGTAAAGACAATGAAAGACAGCTTCTTGCCATGCGTACCGAATGTGGTAAAGAAATTGCTTTTGTGCAAATTGCCGGCTTAATTGCCCGCCGCATTATTTGTTATGCTAAAGACGGCCAACAATATCAAGCCGGAGAACGATTCGGCCATATTCGTTTTGGTTCTCGTTTAGATGTCTATTTACCAACTGACGTTGAACCACAGGTTTGTATCGGCCAAACCATGATTGCCGGAGAAACAATTTTGGCAAACTTAAAATCTGATATGCCGCGAATGGAAGGGGCTGTAAAATGAGAAATATTCACAAAATAAAAAATATCAATGACCGTATTATGTTATCCAAACAACGACTTAAAGAAGTTCCATTCCGCAAATTAGCGCCAAACATCTTAACCATGATGGCGCTTTGTTCTGGTGTAACATCTATTCGTTATGCGCTTCAAGATGATTGGGTAAAAGCCGTTCTTTGTATTTTTTTAGCAGCCTTTTTAGACGGTCTTGACGGTCGGGTAGCGCGTTTTTTAAAAGCCTCATCAAAATTTGGAGCAGAACTGGATTCTTTATCAGATTTTGTAAGTTTTGGTATTGCGCCTGCTATTTTAATTTATCAGTGGGCTCTGTACGATTTGCCTAAATTTGGTTGGTTTTTCTGTTTGCTTTTTGCCATGAGTATGGCTTTGCGTCTGGCTCGGTTTAATACCATGTTGGAAGATGAAGACCAGCCGGAATATTGGTCTCATTACTTTGTCGGCGTTCCGGCACCTGCCGCAGCCGCTTTGGCGATTATGCCGATTGTAACGTGTTTTGGTTTTCCGTCTGCTGCCCAAATATTGCACACTGATGTTTTTTGTAGCATCTCTATGTTCATAATATCTTTTTTAATGGTCAGCCGCATACCGACAATTTCCTTAAAAAAATTAAAAGTGCAAACATACATGATGTTGCCTTTAATGTTGATTGTTGTGTTGTTTATTCACTTCATCATCACCCAACCATGGCTGACTTTAGGAATAATGACCGGCTTATATGCTCTTTCTATTCCTATAGGAATCATAAAATTTATATATGATAAAAAGAAAAGCACAAAACAATAAAAAAGAGCGGATTTTCCGCTCTTTTTCATCTACCAAGGAACGCCTTTTACACATCTGTCCGGATTTTTTTCACAATAGCCTTCGTCCTGTCCTAAACTATGTAGACGATTTCTGTCTTCAGGAAAATCTCCGGCTACAACGCAACCGCTCAAAAACAACAAGAGAAACAAAGCTATTTTTTTCATCTTCTTTCCTTATAATGAAATTTTCAATCCGCAATATATAACCAATAAAATCATTAATCTTGCTATATGACGCAACCAAATACTTTTATCATATTCCGCTGAACTGCGCCACACGCCAAACAGGACAATAAGTGAATAAAGGCACAATGCCAACAAACAAACAAAGTACCCTATGGTCAAGAACAATATCATATTATCCATATGTAAAGGCGAAAAATAATGCGTATAGTAGTAACTTACAGAAACACCATTGAGCTTTTGCATTAAAAACATCTTAAAAATTTTGGTAACAACAGCACACAAAAGCACACCCATGACACCAAATTTCCAAAAGGTTTCTTTCAATGACAATTTACCATAAAACAAATTACCAAACATTTCGTCCTCTCTTTTTTAATATAAAGTAAACAGTCTTAAAAATTCGTTATAATCTTTATATACGGTTTGCTTCCCAATTCTTGCTGTATGCCGGCAATATAACGCGGCCATTCTCCCCATGTCGCCCAACGATTAATAAATTCGCTGGCAACTTCCACCGATTTGGAAAGTTGAACCCTAATAGTTTCTTCTAGCAATTTGTACATTGTTGAGCCTATAATATCAAAATCAATGTGCATTTTTTTGGCATCATCAAACCAAATAGCCTTGCTTTCCAATAAATAATTAAACTCTATTAAATCCGCCACCCGATGTGGTTGGGATAAAAATGGTTTAGCACGCAAAAATAAATTTCCGACAATCCATGATGTATAAATTTTACGCAACCGTTCCCTGTTAAAATCGTTTGTTTTTTTTGCTATTTCCGTAATGGAAGCAATAGAAATAACGTTGGCTTTATGTTCTTCAATAATATGCTTATACATTCCTAAAGAATTTTGATAAGAACTCCCCGGACCAAGAGAATGCCCGTTTTCATGTCCTATGACAAACACAATGATTTCAGATTTATCAACATAAGCATGCAATGTTGGATCAACCAATTTTTCCAACAATTTTTGCTCTCTTTCTTCATCGCGACTAAAACGAATTTGGCGATGATAAACATTTCGGCGGCCACCTCCTGTTTGCACCGAAATTTTATCATTGTTTGGCAAATTTTGCGCTGCGGTAATGCCGCCGCGGCACATAGCATAATCACCGGTTAAAGCAATTAAATCAACATCTACCATGGTTTGCTTTAGATTATCTTCATCAACATTGTGTTGCACATATTGTTCTTTATATGGCATCCATGTGGCTAAAGATGGTAACATTTTTTTTGAAATCAAAATTTTTTCGGTTGCTTGCTTGTTAACAATACCCACGCGGCAGCCTAATGTGTCTTTTGCGACAACATTAATATTATATTCTCCTAAAAGCTTGATAATATCCGGATTATCATAAACCGTACCGGTTATTTCATCTTCATAATTTTCTCTGGATATGGTAAATTCCAAACAAGTATCTTGCAAAGCGGCCCAGCTTTTATCCGCCAACATATCCATATCCGGATTGTTTTGCCGCAACGCTTCAATCTGCCATTTAAGATATTCCTTAAACGCCGGCTCTGTGCAATAATAAGCCGCCGCCTCCAATTCTTGAGCAATTTCAGCAAAAACACTTGCAAAATATTCTGTATAATCTATAGCTTTAAGACTTTTACCGGAGCGCCTAACCATCGTCCGTGCCGATAAAATTTTGCGGATTTCATCAATTTCACCGCGCTTTCCCATTTCTATCAAAATACGATGAAATTCTTCTACCGACATATCGTTCGGATAAAAATTTCTCCCCGGCAATAAGGAAATCTCTTTAAAAATCCGAATAGGTTCTTGATCAATTCCATTATATCCGATAACACCGTTCAAGCTGTTAAATAACTCTAAAGCCTTTTCTGCATGCGTGCTTTTTAATGAAGCCCTTTCCAAACCTTCCTTCAGCTTTAAATTGAGCGGATTATCCTGTTCCAACGCAACATCATTAATTAAATATGCGGCATTTACCAAATGTTCTAAAGCTTTTTTATCACCTTCTGAAAGACTTTTATAGCCGTCAAAATCTTTAGATACCAACTCAACCGAGCGCATTTGTTTTTTAAGCATAAAATCAAGTTGCTCTTCGCTATAGTTTAATTCATATCCGTCAATTTTCATAATATAATATCTCCACGGCCTTAAAAAAACAAACCTTTATATCTTCCGACCAAAAATCCGGACTTATACCTGATTTTAATTTTAATTGTTTAACAAATTCTTTCTTGCCTGCGTGTGTTTCGCCGAAAATAGGCAAAACGACGCCTTTTCGCTCCCCATCAACCAAACAAGCGCCGTCCGTTGCACTCAACTCTTTTTCAAAATCTTCTGTCGTTTTGTAATTTTTAAAAACTTTGTCTGTCAAAAGAAAAACTCTGATTTTATTGTTGGGAAAGCTTTTTTGCGCTTGTGTTACGTAATTATAAATATTTTCAACAACCGAATTTTCAAAAGACAACGAACCAAACATTCCGATAATATCGTTTTTTGCATTAACAACGGCAACATATACCGCCGCCGTATCCATTAAATGATTGTTTTGCAAAATAAAATCTTTATCTGCTTTCTT
Organism: uncultured Alphaproteobacteria bacterium; assembly: GCA_944393205.1. Classification (GTDB taxonomy): domain Bacteria; phylum Pseudomonadota; class Alphaproteobacteria; order RF32; family CAG-239; genus CAAFZY01. Next base: position 46,040 of record CALXZI010000003.1, read on the forward strand.
TCCTTGCAAAGCAAGTTTTATGATATCTTTTAAGGGCTGTTTATAATCAACAACAAATGCTTTCAAATTATCATATTGCTGTTCTTGGGAAAAATCTCGCACTTCGCTTGATTTATGTTGCACCTGTTCAATCACACGTGTTGCATCTTCCCTGCTTAACAAGTTCTTAACCATCGGTCTAAAGTTTAGCTTTTCAGCAATTTTATTGATATATCTTAATTTTTGAAACATTTTTTCATCTGTTGTATTTTCAAAAACGATTAATACATTGCCTTCTTGTGCAAGAAAAGAAGCTATTTCCTCAAATTTTATATCATCAACGGTTTGATATAAAAAAATAGTATACGGTTTAGAAGAAACAATATCTTCCAACAAGGTAACATCTATCTTGTTTTGTAAAAAATCATTATTGTTTTTCGCCAAAATAATAAAATTCTTCATATTTGCCTTTGTTAAGGCCGTTTTTATTTCTTGTGCGTCAGAAACGAACTTTTTTTGCGGCAGGATAATGATTTTAGGATTATCTGTTGTAACATTATAGTATACAACCGAAAAAATCGGATTACGCAATTCGGCATAAACATCTATAGGCGATTGATACGAGATAAGTTTTTGCGGATTAATAGAGATAAGTTTTTTAAACGCTACCGCATTAATCAAAAAAAGTAGCAAAAGCAAAAAAACGATAACCGTTTTTTTCAATATTTTTAGATATCTTTCTTTATTGTTGTTTAAAGCCATTTGTTTAGTTTTGCTGATGGTTGCTCACTTTTTTAATGTAGCTCATTTTGAGTTAGATAAAAGCAAACTCTCATAAAAATCCACAAATGAATCAAAAAAGCAAATATCTCCGGATTTTTCATCTTTATCACCCCAAATCGGCTTACCGATGCGAATTGGACGTGCGCCGGCGGCTTGAGCGCAACGACTATCCATCGGACTATCGCCCATAACCCATACCGTCTTATGGTTAATATCTTGTGGTTTTAAAATATCTTTAACCGTCCACACCAGATGTCCACCAAAGGGTTTATCTTCTTTCGCTTCATGTCCGCAAACAATATTGTCAAAAATTTTTGGATTAAATAGGAGCGGCAATTCATATTCCAGCAATCTTCGGTCTTTGTTCGTCATAACCATAATTGCAACATGATTTTTCTTAAAAAAATCCAAAACCTCTTGTGTTTTCGGGAAAGCGTGGATTCTTTTTTGCACTTCTTTTAAATAAATTTCCGTATACTTGGCATAAGCCTCTTCAGCTTTATCTCCAAAAATTCTTGGAAAATTATCTTTAAATGACAAATTGTTATCTCTTTTTTGTTTTACTATTTCCCAAGTTTCCAACCCATATTGCGGTAAGACTTGATTAATGGCATAAACTAGCGTGCTGCGGCTTTCTGCCAAGGTGTTATCCCAATCAAAAACCGCAACTTTTAAACCTTTGACATTCAGCCCCTTGTCTACCATAATTTTACTTTCCGCCGAATTTAACAATGGCTTAAATCATAAATTTTTACCGATAACCTTTTTTCCACCCATATATGGTTGCAATTTAATCGGAATATTAACCGAACCATCGGCGTTTTGATGATTCTCAATAAACGGAACCAATGCGCGTGGTGTAGCAATTCCGGTATTATTCAACGTATGTGCAAACTTAACCTTACCGTCGGCATTGTCACGATAACGCAAATTTGTTCTTCTGGCTTGCCAATCGGTAATATTGGAACAAGAATGTGTTTCCCGATAACAATTTTGACTGGGAACCCAAGTTTCCAAATCATACTGACGATATTTTGGCGCCCCCATATCTCCCGTGCAAACATCCAACACTTGATAAGGAAGTTCCAAATCTTGCAAAACTTCTTCAGAAATTTCCAAAAGCTTCCGGTGCCATTTTTCGCTTTCAGCAATATCGTTTTTACAAATCACAAATTGTTCGGTTTTCATAAATTGATGTACACGCACAAGCCCGCGTGTATCTTTTCCAGCTGCTCCAGCCTCTCTACGAAAACATGGCGAAAAGCCGGCATATAAAATCGGCAGTTCATTTTCCTGCAAAATTTCATCAGCGCGCAAAGAATTTAAAATCAGTTCCGCGGTGCCTGATAAATAAATATCATCTTCAGGCATATAATAGATTTCATCACGTGAAAATGGCAAATATCCCTGCCCGTACAAAGGTTTTTCTTTAGATATGGAAGGAACCGTAATAACCGTAAAACCATGACTCCTTAACTTGTCCAAAACCATCATATGCATAGCCAACTCCAGTTTGGCCAAGTCGTTTTTTATGGCATATGTTCTGGAACCGGAGATTTTGGCAATACGTTCCATTTCCGACCAATCATTTATTTCCATCAATTCTATATGGTCACGCGGCTTAAAATCAAAATGCGGAATTTCTCCAACCTTGCGGCGCACCACATTTCCGCTGTCATCTGGCCCCACTGGGGCATCCGGCGATGGCATATTCGGCATTTTCAATTCTAAAAGTTTGAATTTCTCTTGCTCTGCATCAAGTTTTTCCTGCTCTTTCTTTAATTCTTCGCCCAATGCCTTGCTTTTGTTAATAAGCTCCTGCCGTTCTTCAACATTTGCCGACTTAATAGAATTGCTTATTTTATTCTTTTCTTCCGCCAACGCTTGTGATGATGTTTTTAATTTTGTAATGTCTTTATGTAATGCTATCAGTTCGTTTATATCCAAATCATTCTTGGTATAACCTTTCTTTTTTAACCCCTCTTCCACATCTTTTTGATTTTCTAAAATAAATTTTATATCTAACATCTTTGGCGTCCTTTTTTTAATTTCTTAAACTGAAAAACAGATTACCAATTTTTGAAATAAATACAACATCAAAATTTAAAAACGCGTTGATTTTATTTTTACAAAAATTGTGATTTTCCAAAAATATTTCATTTACTTCTATAACAAAACGCTTACGATAAACACTGTTTATTTATCATTAATACTAATCATTATGGACAAACTGCTTGATCAACTGCCGCGGGATTTAAAAGAAATTCAATTGTTAGACGGCAGACCCGCTTACATTTTCATTCCCTACGACGGAATTTTTCCCACTTATCAAAAACGCAATGATGGAAAATTATATTGCCCTTATTGCGGTCGCGAATTGGAAAATGAAAAATGTGATTGTTATGCTTTCAAAAAAATTTCAACATACAACAAACAAGTCAAGCAAGGGTAATTACTTAAAAAATTCCGGAAGATAAAAATATCTTCCGGAATTTTTTACTTATTATCCAAAACCAAAACCTTTTGACCTTGAATAAAACTGACAAACAAAGCTACTATTAACAACGTAATCAGATTAAAAACAAATTCCGCTGCAAAATTGTACAACTGCGGTTGAGAAGTGCTTTCTGCTCTGAACGATGTATTGATGCTTACCAGTAAAAACAATACAATAACAAAAATCAAAGCTGTTGAAACAACAATTTTAAAAACATTACCGGAAGTATTACGCCAAACCTCAACAAAATTCTGCCATTTTTCACCGGCCAACAATTCTGCGAAAATCGTAAAAAACCTCATTAAAACAAAAGGAACAACAAAGCCCAATCCGATAAATGTAAAGTACAAAAGCTCAATTTGCCAAACAGGGTTGGGTTCCCGCATCAATAATAAAATCCCCGAAACTGCCGGTATCAAACTTATTACAAAAAAAACAACGATAATTAAAAAATCCAACAAAAATTTCTTTTTATGATTTAAAAAATATTCATAAACATCGTCTTCTGCTGTTTCACGCGTGCTTAAATAAATCCATACAGTTACAAAAAATGAACAAACAATCAGCTTCAACAACAAATAAATGCCATAGAGAGAATTATGGTCATAACACGGCAAATATTGTGCTAAAGCCTTATTAAAAACACATATATATGTTTGATCAAACAAATAAGACAACATTGTCAAAATCAAAGCAAAAAGACACCCGCTTAACAAAAATTTTTCAAAATTATCCGCAAGTTGCCGCAATGGAAACATAACAGATTTCCAAACGGAATATTTTTTTATTAAATCATTTTGCTTTTCTGCCATATTATATCTCCTTTACGTTTGAAACTCCTGAAATCGCGCGTAATTTTCCGATTAAATTAATATCATAAAAAGCGTACCCGCCGTTAAGTTCTATCCGCACATCCCAATCGGCGACTTCCGGAACAATGTACACTTTGTTGGTACCTTGCCGATCGTTTTGCAAAATTTGCTTAACAGCGCCCACGGCGTTTATGTCTGATATATTTATAATAATCCCCTTGGCTTGTTCGGCAATAGCCTCGTCCAAAGTTTTAACCGAATTAATCATAATACGCGGATTCGCATCTTCATTTTGTTTATCTATGGTGACTTTAACCAAAACCGGCACGCCGGAGTTCAAAACTTCTTCATATTTAACAATTCCCTCGGAAAAAAGCAATGCCTCAAACGACCCTGTTGTATCTGATAATCCAACAAAAGCATATTTGTTACCGGATTTACTCAAACGTTTTTGAAAATTCTCAACACACGCTGCCACATTAGCTTTAATACTATCTCCGGCCTTAATGTTTTGCAACACATCGGCGCTGTTTTTTACTCCCAATTTTTTCATACTGTCCGCATAGATATCCAACGGATGCGCCGACAAATAAAACCCTATAGCTTCCGCTTCACAACGCAACCTTTCCAAATATGGCCAATCTGCAATTTCTCTGAATTTAACTTTTGTAGAAAGTTCCTCCGCACCAAACAACGATTTTTGTTCACTTGTTTTAACCTCTGTTGAGGCATAAACGTTACGCATAATTACGTCAATGTTTTCAAACAGCTTCCCCCTATTGGGTTCCAAGCTGTCAAAAGTGCCGGATTTTATGATGTTTTCCAGTTGCTTGCGGTTAACATATTTAAAATCAACCCTATGGCAAAAATCAGACATATCCTTAAACAATCCATTCTTTTCGCGTTCTTCAACAATTCCGCGCATATAAGTTTCGCCCACGCCTTTAATTGCCCCTAAAGCGTAACGAATTTTTCCGTCTTCAACCTTAAAATCGGCATTTGATTTGTTGATATCAGGTTTTAGGATTCCAATACCGGATGTTTTGCACTCTGACGCAAAAAATGCCAATTTATCCGTATTGGTCATATCCAAATCCATCACCGCGCACATAAATTCCACCGGATAATGGGCTTTAAGATATGCTGTTTGATAAGAAATTAACGAATATGCCGCCGCGTGTGACTTGTTAAAACCATAGGAGGCAAATTTTTCCATTTGATCAAAAATACTTTTGGCAACATCTTCGGAAATTCCGTTGGCGATAGCGCCTTTGGTAAACTTTTCCCGCTGCTTGGGGATTTCTTCCCGCTGTTTTTTACCCATAACTTTACGTAGTTTATCAGCTTCGCCCATTGTATAGCCGCCCAGAGCACGAGCAATATTCATAACTTGCTCTTGATAAACCATAATCCCGTAAGTTTCATCCAAAATCGGCGCCAAACTCGGATGCAAATAAGTAATTTCTTCTTCGCCGTGTTTACGCTTAATATAAGTTGGAATATTATCCATTGGTCCGGGGCGATACAAAGAAACAATAGCGATTAAGTCTTCAAAACGGTCCGGTTTGATTTGTTTGTGCACATCTTTCATACCAGAAGATTCAAACTGAAAAACCGCCGCCGTATCACCGCGTTGCATCAGCTCATATGTTGCTTTATCATCTAAAGGCACAGAATCAATATCCAAATCAATACCGTGAACTTTTTTTATCCAATCCACCGCTTTTTTAATAACGGTTAATGTTTTCAACCCTAAAAAGTCAAACTTAATTAAGCCGGTTTCTTCCACATATTTCATATCATATTGCGTCACCGGCATATCGGCTTTCGGATCTTTATAAAGCGGCACAAGCTGGTCAAGCGGCCGATCGCCGATAACCACACCGGCGGCATGCACGCCGGAATGTCTATACAGCCCTTCCAATTTCATGGCAATATCAAATAACTTATTAACCTGTGGGTCTTTTTGCCGCATTTCCTCCAATTCCGGAACCGTATCTAAAGCCTCCTGCAAAGAAACGTTTTTCCCTTGCACCGGATTCGGTATCATTTTTGAAATTTTATCCGCTTGTGCATAAGGAATTTGTAAAACACGCGCCACGTCACGGATAACTTGTTTTGACTGCAATTTTCCGTAAGTAATAATTTGCGCCACATGGTCAAACCCATATTTATTTTGTACATATTCAATGGTTTTAAACCGATTTTCCTGACAAAAATCCACATCAAAATCCGGCATATTAACACGATCCGGATTTAAAAAACGTTCAAACAGCAAATCAAGCTTTATCGGATCAAGCTCGGTAATTTTCAAAGACCATGCCACAATGGAACCAGCTCCCGATCCTCTTCCCGGCCCGACCGGCACGCCGTGTGTTTTTGACCACCGAATAAAATCTGAAACAATAAGAAAATACCCCGGAAATCCCATCCTTTTAATAACGCTTAATTCGTATTCCAATCGGTCATAATATTTCTTATCAATTTCCGCTTTTTGTTCAGACGTCATTCCTTCAAAATAAACTTGTTTTTCCATCCGTTCGGCAAGCCCTTTATATGCCTCTTCAGTAATATACTCGTCTTGGGTTTTCCCATCCGGACATTCAAAAATCGGTAAGAGCGGCTTAACTTTTTCTGATAAAAAATTGCAACGTTGAGCTATCTGAACGGTGTTCATAATTGCTTCCGGCAAATCTTTAAAAACCTCAACCATTTCCTCTTCCGAGCGAAAACGATTGTTCGGCGAATATCTTTTGCGATTTTCGTTTGCCAAATATTCGCCGGCGGCAATACAAATTAAAGCATCATGTGCTTCATACATATCCGCATCAAAAAAGAAAACTTCATTAGTCGCCACCAATGGCACATTATATTTATACGCAAAATCAAGAAAGGCTTGTTCTGTTTGTTGCTCTTCCGGCAAACCGATTCGGGCAATTTCCATATAGAGCCGATTATCTTTACCAAAAATCTGCAATAATTTTTGTACCATTTGTTCAGCTTCTGCCGCACGATTTTCCAACAAAAGCCTGCCTATTGCTCCATCCACTCCTGCCGTTAAAGCGATTAAACCTTCATTTAATTCTTCCAAATCGCTGTATTTAAGCTGCGGATCTTCTCCATTGGCAGTATTATCAAGATAAAACCGCTTCATTAGCTTCATAATATTTTCATAGCCGGTAGCATTCATTACCAACAGAATTAGTTTGTCTCTTTTAACCTCTTTGCCTTTGGTACGTAACAAATCATCAGCATCAGGATTGCGAACATAAAATTGACAACCCAAAATCGGCTTAATTCCCTCTTCAGATGCATATTTGGAAAAAGCTTTTGCGCCGAACATATTACCACTGTCGGTTATAGCCACCGCTGGAATATTATTTTCATGCAGTTTATGGATAAGCGCCGGAACTTTAATAGCACCTTCTGACAAAGAATACGCTGTATGGACACGCAAATGTATAAATTTAGGATTGTTCATCTTGTTTTCCGGTAAATTTTTTGTTGATTATAAAACATCTGTTGCTTTTCTCAACTTATTTTTCCGGATATATACGTTTTTTTGCACCACAAAACGCACAAGGCGTATTTATATCTACGCCTTGTCAAATCATCTTTCCGTAACGCTATTTAACAAACATTCCGGAAGAAAGTGAAGGTAACCCTGAAGACCTGCCGCCTGATGACCTTCTTCCCGATGATGGTGAGGATTTTCTTGAAGATGAGGAGCCGGAAATGCGTTTTGTTCTTTTTTTCTTGGCTTTTTGATATTGGTCACGGCGTTCAAGCATTTCTTTTTCAAAAATCTGCGCGTCGTTTAATTGTTGATTTCTGGCTTTTTTTCTTGCTTCCAAGCGAGCCAAAACAGCATCGTCAACATCTGCCGCCGCAAATGCCGGCGCTGAAAAACAAGCGAGACATCCCAACATTAACATAAGAGATAAATATTTCATAGAACTTCTCCTTTTATAATTATCATATTTCTATAATAACTCTTTTTTCTAAAACTTTCATTAAAAAAAACAACCCGAAGCCGTTTTTTACTCCGGATTGTTTTTTCTAAACAAATCTAAAATTTATTTTTTCAAAATAGATTTACCGGCATAAACCGCCATATCGCCCAGTTCTTCTTCAATACGAATTAACTGGTTGTATTTTGCCATACGATCAGTTCTGGACATTGAACCGGTTTTAATTTGGCCACAATTGGTAGCAACCGCAATATCAGCAATAGTTGTATCTTCGGTTTCACCCGAACGATGCGACAAAACCGCCGTGTACTTATTGCGTTGAGCCAAATCAACGGCCTTTAGAGTTTCGGTCAAAGAACCAATTTGGTTAACTTTAACCAAAATTGAGTTGGCAACGCCTTTTTCAATACCCATTGCCAAACGTTTTGGATTCGTCACAAATAAATCATCGCCGACTAATTGAACTTTATCGCCCAAAGCATCGGTCAACATTTTCCAGCCTTCCCAATCATCTTCAGCCATACCGTCTTCAATTGAGAAAATCGGGAAACGGGAACACAAATCCTTATAAAATTCAACCATTTGAGCATTGGTATACGATTTTCCTTCGCCGGTCATTTCGTACTTGCCATTTTTATAAAATTCGGAAGATGCGGCATCAATAGCCAAAACGACATCGTCACCCGGTTTATATCCGGCATCTTCAATGGATTTTACAATAAAAGATAAAGCTTCTTCAGCCGATTTCAAATTCGGAGCAAAACCACCTTCATCCCCAACATTTGTGTTGTGTCCGGCGGCTTTTAAATTCTTTTTCAAAGTATGGAAAATTTCCGAACCCATACGCACCGCTTCTTTAATAGAACCTGCAGAAACCGGCATAATCATAAATTCTTGAATATCAATCGGATTGTCAGCATGCTGGCCGCCGTTGACAATATTCATCATCGGTACCGGCAAAGTACGCGCCATTGTGCCGCCTAAATAACGATACAACGGCAAACCGGCTTCTTCAGCTTGTGCTTTTGCCACAGCCAGTGAAACAGCCAAAATAGCATTAGCGCCAAGTTTTCCTTTGTTTTCCGTGCCATCTAATTCAATCATTGTTTTATCAATACTGATTTGATCTTCGGCTTCCAGACCTGCCAACGCGTCATAAATCACATCATTAACATTAGCAACAGCTTTTTCCACGCCTTTGCCCATATAACGTTTTTTATCACCATCGCGCAGTTCTACGGCTTCATGAACACCCGTGGAAGCACCTGACGGAACAGCTGCACGGCCAAAAGCGCCGCTTTGCAAAACAACATCAGCTTCAACCGTCGGATTACCGCGAGAGTCTAAAATTTCGCGTGCATGAATATCAATAATGGCACTCATTTTTTTCTCCTTAAATATTTATAAACACTGCACATAAATTGAGATATTTTTAATCGCTTGTCAAGCCTAACCTGTTATAAAATTTATTATTTTTATTGTCATAAAATTATTTGTTTATATACTAAAAATGGTTAAATAAAAAAGGAGTTCAAAAATGTTTTCTGACAAATGGCACCGCCGCTTTATGGAAATGGCTTTTTTGGTGGCTTCTTGGTCTAAAGATCCTTCAACCAAAACCGGTGCTGTCGTTGTTGGCCCCGATCGTGAAATCAGAGCAACCGGCTACAACGGACTGGTCAGAGGTGTGGATGATAATATTCCCGAACGTATGGAACGTCCGACAAAGTATGACTTTTTTGAACACGCTGAACGCAATGCTGTTTACAACGCCTGTCTGACTGGAACTTCTTTAAAGGGTTGTATCATGTACGCCACACACGCTCCTTGTACCGATTGTGCCCGCGCCATTATTCAAGCCGGCATCAAAACGGTCATCACCAATAAGGTTGTGATTGATGAAAACACGCCTAAAGGAACTTGGCGCGATAAGCTTGAATATTCTGCACAAATGTTCAAAGAAGCCGGTGTAGAATATATTGAGCTTGAACCTGATAAATAAACGAACTTTCCTAAAAAATACGCCTGTTTATATTTTTTAGCCAACCGGACTTTAAATGCCTGCACGCACGATTATATCTGTAAATAAGTGCAGGATTATATATCACACCTGTGATTTGATAAGGGAGGTTTTATAATGAAAATTCTAATTGCCGATGACCACGCTTTGTTCAGAGACGAACTGGCCTCACGTTTGGAAGAAATTAATCCTGATATTGTTTTAATGCAAGCCCCATCTTTTTCCCAATCGTTAAAGATAATAGAAAAAGAACCTGATTTAGATATGATGATCGTAGATTTGGATATGCCTGACATGCACTGGGAAGAAAGTATTGAACAATTGAGGCAAAAATCAAAAAACATCAATATTGTTGTCATTTCCGCATCGGAAGATATGCGCAAAATCCAAAAAATTATGACAAACGGCATAAAAGGTTATATTCCCAAGCGTTTAGAACCAAAGATAATGCTCAAAGCTCTCAAAATCATTGTTGAAGGCGGTATTTATATGCCATCGGCATTTGCTGAAAACAATTACACTATAAATATCAATAGTAATTGCCGTAGCAAAACTTTAACCAACCGACAATCGCAAGTGTTAGATTTAATAGCCGAAGGAAAATCCAACAAGCAGATTGCTTATGAAATGGGGGTTTCCGAAGCAACCGTCAAATTACACATTAACGCCCTGCTCCGTTCCCTAAAAGTCAATAACCGCACACAGGCCGTTGTTACCGCCCAAAAAATGGGATTAATTTAAAAACGCTTGCAAAATAAAGCAAATTCTTTAATATATGCTTTGCCCTTGTATTGAGGGCGGTGTCCTCAAAACATCTTCACTAAAAACTCCTTTGGGGGAGTCTCGGAAATAAGGCTTTTGCACGAATAACGAGGACTGATTAGTGACAGTTTTGTGGCTCCTCCGCTTTGATTTTCAAAGCGGTTTTGTTTTAATTTATGAACAAAAGAAAGGAGCTTATGAATAATGCTTAGTAAAAAAACTTCAATCAAAAACCGCAAACAAACCATTCGGGAAATCGGGCAACAAATATACGAATTGCGCCGGCAGCACAGAATGAGTTTGGATGTTTTAAGCCATAAAGCGAACGTTCCGCCGATAATCATTGAACGTTGGGAAATCGGCAAAGGATATCTTGATTTATATTATCTTCATCTTATCGCCGCCGTATTTGACAAGCACATCGTTATCCGTTTTGAAGACATCGGCTATTAAAAGCTTAAAACCCCGCTTTTTGATGAGCGGGGCTTTTTATCATTAACTGTTCATATTATTGAAGAAATCTTGATTATCTTTTGACATCCGGAGTTTATCAAGCAAAAACTCCATACCGTCAGTTATGCCCATTTGCATCAGAACCCGACGCAAAACCCACATTTTGGAAAGAGTTGCTTTATCCACCAAAAGTTCTTCTTTACGTGTTCCCGAACGGGTAATATCAATGGTCGGGAACAAGCGTTTATCGGTCAACTTGCGGTCAAGAATGATTTCCGAATTGCCGGTACCTTTAAATTCTTCAAAGATAACCTCATCCATTCGCGAACCGGTATCAATCAAAGCTGTAGCAATAATAGTTAAAGAACCGCCTTCCTCCACATTGCGCGCCGCGCCGAGTAGTCTTTTCGGACGTTGCAATGCGTTTGCATCAACACCGCCGGTTAAAACTTTGCCCGAAGATGGAACAACAGCATTGTATGCCCGCCCCAAACGGGTAATGGAATCAAGTAAAATCACCACGTCTTTTTTGGTTTCTACCAAACGTTTGGCTTTTTCAATCACCAATTCAGCCACCTGAACATGGCGTGTTGCCGGTTCGTCAAAGGTTGAAGAAATAACCTCGCCTTTGACCGAACGAGTCATATCCGTCACTTCTTCCGGCCGTTCGTCAATCAACAACACAATCAAATAAACTTCCGGATGATTAACCGCAATGGCGTGCGCAATATTTTGCAGCATCACTGTTTTACCGGTGCGCGGTGGTGCCACAATCAATCCGCGTTGTCCTTTTCCTTGCGGTGCAATCAAATCAATAACCCGAGTGGTATAGTCTTTTTCACCGCAAATAATGTCAAAATTAAGTTTTTCGGTCGGATACAACGGCGTTAAGTTGTCAAAATTAACCCTTAACTTGGATTTTTCGGGATCTTCATAATTAATTGTATTAATTTTGGTTAAAGCAAAATAACGCTCATTATCTTTCGGCGCACGGATTTCCCCTTCCACCGTATCACCGGTGCGTAAGCCAAACTTCTTAACCTGTGCCGGAGAAACATATATATCATCCGGACTGGCCAGATAATTGGATTTTGCCGAACGCAAGAAACCAAACCCGTCTTGCAAAACCTCAATAACACCATCGCCATTGATAATATTGTCTTCTGAAGCAATTTTTTTCATAATGGCAAAAATCAAATCTTGAACACGCATAGACGATGCGTCTTCAACGCCTAAATCTTCCGCCCAAGTCAATAACTCTTTCGGAGATTTTTCCTTCAATTCCTTTATATGCATATAAACCTTACTGATAATTAAAAAAAGAACTTTACGAACGTAATGCCTATTTATATACTTCAAAAAGTTAAAATGTCAACTTATATTTAATATGCTTTATGCACAACCAACCTCGCCTAATTTAAATTTAAAAAATATCTGTTGTTTTTTGTTTATCTTTGTGTTGGTCGGGGATTATTTTTTATGCACAAATTTATCCAAATTTTTAAGACTCTGTTAATAAGTTTCTTAATAAATTATTAATCTGTTTTTGATTCAAAGATTTAAAATTTTTAACACATTGTTAATAATTTTAGTTATCACCATAATATATAACCGGAGTATATTTTTATCAACATGTTAATAAGTTTTAGGAAATGTTTTTACATTACGCGCATAAAATTGTATTGTTATGGATAAAGAGTAAAGTTATGCACAGAAAACGAGTTTTAGTGTGTATAAATCATTTAACCCTTTGATAAGGAATAAAAAATGCAAATAGTTGCCATAACCGGCGCCATCGGCTGCGGCAAAACAACCATTGCTGGAATTATAAGACGGCTTGGTTATGTCGTTTATGATGTGGACAAATGGTGTCGGCGTTTGTATTATGAGCCTGATTTTTTACAAACAATAAAAGAAAATTTTCCGTTTTGTTGGCAAGATGGGGTTTTTAACAAAAGGATTTTACGTAATTATGTGTTTGCAAATAAAGCTGAATTAAATAAATTGGAAAAACTTACACACCCGTTTTTAAAACAAAAATTTTTACAAGCTATTCATAAAAACTGCCGTACGGAGGATATTGTTTTTGTGGATGTTGCTTTGTTGTTTGAGATGGGGTGGAATCAATATTGTACGGATATTATTGTTGCCGATGTTCCTTACGAAATCCAAAAACAACGTGTGATACAACGTGATAAAATTTCCGAGGAAGATTTTTTAAATATCTTAAAAGTACAAATGCCAAACCGTGTGCGTATAGGCTTGGCTGATTATGTTGTAACAACGGATAAATCTTTAGGTTGTCTGAAAGCTAATTTAATAGAACTTATAAAAGAGATAAAATCATGTTAAGAGAAATTGTTTTTGATACGGAAACAACAGGGTTTAATCCTGAAGAAGGCGATAAATTAGTTGAAATCGGCGCGGTAGAATTGGTAAATCATTTACCCACCGGCAGAACTTATCATCAATATATTAATCCGGGACGCAGTGTACCGGAAGAAGTTGTTAAAGTTCATGGTTTGACTGAAGAATTTTTAAAGAATTATCCAAAATTATCAGAAGTTGCTCAAGATTTTATAAATTTTGTAGGTGATGACGGAATTTTAGTAGCACATAATGCTTCTTTTGATATTCATTTTATCAATTACGAGTTTAAGCACCTTGGTTTTAGAACATACACATGGGACAGAGTTGTTGATACTTTGGAAATTGCCCGTAACAAATTCCCCGGAGCGCGCAACAATTTGGATGCCTTATGCCGGCGGTTTAATATTGACAACTCGGCACGCACTAAACACGGTGCTTTGCTTGATGCCGAGTTATTATCCGAAGTTTATCTTGAGCTTTTGGGCGGTGCCGAGCCTACTATGACTCTAACGGCGGAAGATGAAATAACAACACATCGTGAAATTAAAAACGAAAACAAAGTATATCATGAACCGCGATCTTTTCCTTTAACTAAAGATGAACTTCAAACTCATGAAGTTTTTTTAAAAGAAAAAGTAACCGATGCCGTGTGGTTGAAAGAGCCTGAAAACAATTCTAAAACAGCTGTTGAATAAGTTTTTTGACCTCTTGCATATTGTGTGTTATATATTTTATGCCGAGTTTTTCAACTTTTTCTTGATGAGCGATATTCCCGCTTAAATCTCCTGATAAAAAAGCAATTGGTAGGCAACCGGCTTTTAAAGCCGCTGTTAAACCGGCGATTGAATCTTCTATAACAACACAATCTTCAGGTTTTTCGCCCATTTCTTTAGCAGCCAACAAAAAAATATCAGGTTCCGGTTTGCCGTGCTCTACCATATCCACGGTAAAAATGTGATTATTTGGGAAATATTGACTAATACCGGCAACATTCACTTTAAGCATTGTTTTGCTTCTTATACCACCGGTCGCAATACATTGTTTAATATTTTTCATTTTAAAAATTTCTTCAATACCATCGGTCAAAGCAAAACCCTTGTTTTTCATTACAGCTTCATCCATTTCTATACTTTTGTCCCAAAAGTTATCATCTGTGATAATACCAAGACTATCCAACACATTGCGTTTTGTTTTATCACCTGTGCCGCGCAGATAATGATTAACTGTTTCCCAGTCCCAATCTATGCCCAAAGCCTCTTTCATTAAAATCTGTCTGTTTTTTAGCCACAATTTTTCCGTATCAGCAATAACGCCGTCAAAATCCCATATAATCAATTTTTTCATTAAAACCTCTAAAAAATAAAAACACTTACAAAGCCCACATAAACAAATTTGGCTTATAATATAATACAAGTCTTAAAAAAACATAAAAAGGCTTTCTGCGATCATAAAAACGATAAATTTATAAATTTATTAATTATTGTGCTTTATATCTTAATAAGTAAGAGGAAAAAATGGATAACAAAACGATATATGCACTTTCAACAGTATATGGAAAATCAGGTGTTGCTGTAATTCGCATTTCAGGCAAAAATGCTTTACTCGCAATAGAAAAAATGACGCATCTTAATACACTGTATTTAAAACCTCGTTATGCTTATTTCACACCTATTTATCATTCTGTTTCACGTGAATCATTGGATAATTCTTTACTTTTGTATTTCAAAGCACCACATTCTTTTACGGGTGAAGATACGGTTGAAATACAGTGTCATGGCTCAAAAGCCGTATTATCCTCAATATTAAATTCTTTAAGTCAGTTAACAGATTATCGTTTAGCAGAAGCCGGCGAATTTTCAAGACGCGCTTTTTACAATCAAAAAATGGATTTAACACAAGCTGAAGGATTGGCTGATTTAATAGATGCAGAAACGATTGAACAACAAAAATATGCTTTGCGGCAAATGGAAGGAGGTTTAAGAAATTTATATGATGGTTGGCGTGAAGATATTTTAAGGATTTATGCGTATCTTGAAGCTTATATAGATTTTCCCGAAGAAGAAGTCCCCGAAAGCATAAAAGAGTCTATTTTGAACAGTGTATTTAAATTAATTAAAGCAATAGATGAACATTTACAAACAGCAAGTTATGGAGAACGATTACGTGAGGGATTCAGAATAGTGCTTGCTGGTCCGGCAAATGCCGGTAAGTCAAGTTTGCTGAATGCTATTGTCAAAAGAAAAGCTGTAATTGTTTCTGATATTGCCGGAACAACCCGTGATGCAATAGACATTAATTTGGATATAAACGGATATCCGGTGGTTTTTACTGACACAGCAGGTATCAGAAGTTCTGACAACCCGATTGAACAGCAAGGCATTGAAATTGCTTTTGAAAAGATACGTCAAGCTGATATGATTTTGGCAATGTTTGATGCCTCTACAGATACGCCGGAAATATTCCAAGAAATCAAAAAAGAATCCAAAAACAATCTGTTATATATAGCCAACAAATGTGATAAATTAACATTTGAACAATGTTCAGAGTTTGAAAAACAAGGTTGCATACTTGTTTCAGCAAAATATAATAAAGGTTTAAGTGCATTAATGGAAAAAATTTCCGAATACATTAGTGGCAATTTTACTTCTGATTCAAATTTATTGATTACACGCCAGCGGTACCGTGAGGCTTTGCAAGAATGTGTTGAAAACCTGCGACGTTTTAATTTTGATAAGGAAATTGAGCTTTCGGCAGAAGACATTCGTATGGCCGCTCGTGCGCTTGGAAAAATTACCGGTCAGATTGAAATAGATGAAATTCTTGATAAAATTTTCGGTTCGTTTTGTATTGGTAAATGATTCTTTTATATAAAAGTATTTTACCAAAGCATACTGTATTTTTTCTGTTGAAATATAAAGATTTTAGCGTATGATACCGATAAATTTACTAAGGAAATATAATGAAAAAAATCTATGATGTTATTGTTGTCGGCGGGGGCCATGCCGGTTGTGAAGCCGCATCTGCGTCTGCGCGTATGGGGGCTGATACGGTTTTGATTACGCATAAAATCGCAACAATCGGCGAAATGTCCTGTAATCCGGCAATCGGCGGTTTGGGAAAAGGGCATCTTGTGCGTGAAATTGATGCGCTTGACGGTCTGATGGCTCGTGTTATTGATAAAGCCGGCATACAATTTCGTATGCTTAATTCTTCCAAAGGTCCTGCCGTGCGCGGTCCTCGTGCACAAGCCGACAGAGAATTATATAAAAAATATATGCTGGAGGCTTTACAAAATCAGCCAAATCTTGAAATTATTGAGGCTGCGGTAGAAGGATTAAAAATTACTGAAGAAAATAGCAAGAAAAGCATTAATGGGGTTGTTTTAGCGGACGGCACGGAACTTTTAGCCCAAGCTGTTGTTTTAACGACCGGAACTTTTTTAAATGGCGTTATGTTTATCGGTCATCAAACAATAATTGGTGGTCGTGTCAATGATGTGACGTGTGCTGGTATAACACCGTATTTAAAGCGATTGGGGTTAAAAATAGGACGCTTGAAAACGGGTACTCCGGCACGTTTAAACGGCAAAACAATAAATTGGGATATTTTGGAAGAGCAGGGCGGCGATGAAAATCCAGAACCTTTTTCTTATCTGACTGAAAAAATAACAAATCCGCAAATAAAATGCCACATCACGCATACAAATGAGCAAACACATAAAATAATCCGTGATAATTTTTCTAAATGTGCGCTGTTTTCAGGGCTTATTACCGGTGTTGGTCCGCGTTATTGTCCGAGTATTGAAGATAAGCTTGTTAAATTTGCCGACCGCACCAGTCATCAAATTTTTCTTGAACCGGAAGGATTAAATACGGACGTTGTCTATCCAAATGGCATCTCAACATCTTTACCGGCTGATGTTCAGCATCAGTTTATCCATACAATAAAAGGGCTTGAAAATGTTGAAATATTGCGTCCGGCCTATGCTATTGAATATGACTATGTTGACCCGCAGGAATTAAATCATTGTTTAGAAGTCAAAACGGTTTCAGGTTTGTTTTTAGCCGGTCAAATCAACGGCACAACCGGATATGAAGAAGCTGGTGCGCAAGGTCTTATAGCCGGTGTTAACGCTGCCTTGAAAGCTGAAAACGAGGGTAGGGAATTTATGGTTGATCGCAGCCAAGGTTATATAGGCGTTATGGTTGATGATTTGATTACCAAAGGTGTGGACGAGCCTTACCGTATGTTTACCTCGCGTTCGGAGTATCGTTTGTTTTTGCGTGCGGACAATGCAGATATGCGTTTAACCCCGCTGGGATATGATGCGGGGTGCGTCAGTGAATACCGGAACACTGTATTTAAAGCTAAAAAAGCTGCGATTGATGCTTGTCGCACACAGGCGCAAAGTTTAAAGGCAGATTATGCTGATTTGGAGCAATCGGGTATAACAATCAATCATGATGGTTCAAAGCGTACAGCTTTTTTACTAATGGGGTACAATGATGTTTCACGTGAAACAATCTTTAAATTATTCCCCGAACTCAAGCGTTTTGATGAAAAAGTTTATGAACAAGTTGAAATAGAATCTCGTTATGCCGGCTATATCAAACGCCAACTTTCTGATATAGAAGTGTTCAAAAAAGATGAAAATTTGCACATAAGAGAAGATATTGATTATCAATTAATTGGTGGACTTTCTCGTGAAATGGTATTTAAATTAAGTAAAATAAAACCGGCCACAATCGGCGAAGCGTCGCGTATCCCCGGAGTAACGCCGGCTGCTATTACGGCGATTTTGGGTTATTTAAAAAAATGAGGAAATATGCAAAAATTTAGTTATCATACACACACTGATTTTTCGGACGGTAGCAATACTTTGGAACAAATGCTGCAACAGGCGGTTGCATTGGGTTGGCAAGAAATCGGTGTTTCTGACCATCTGATTATACACAAAAACATAACACAAAGCATAAGTTATCAAAATATGGTAGCGCGTGCCCATTCAAATATGTATCATTCTGATTTCAAAAAAGCCCTGCCGCTTTTTAACAAGCGTGCCGAAATTTTTCGCAAAACCGCAAAAAATTACCCTTTAAAAGTATATTTAGGATACGAGGTTGATTATTTTACATATGATGGATGGCAAGAAGAATTTAAAGATTTTATAAACCATTTGGATTATGATTATTTAATAACAGGCAATCATTTTTTTACAAATCCGGAAGGAACGGAAATTATAGACATTTCGCAGTTTAAAAAAAATCCGGAACAAAGAACAAAAGATTCTTTGGAAAACTACCTGCGCCGTCATTATCAAAGCATTGCCAGCGCTGTGGAATCCGGTTTATTTGTTTTTCTGGCGCATTTAGATTATGCGCGAAAGATTCCCGACCATCAAAATTTTCCGATGCTTGATGAACGCTTAAAAATCGTGGATTCTTTACACCGTTGTAATATTGCTTGTGAAATCAGTACAAAAGGCTTGCGTAAAATCGGAGATTTTTTTCCTGAAAATAACATTTTACAAGAACTTGTTAAACAAAAAGTGCCGCTTGTCATTAGTGATGACGCTCATAAAACATCAGAACTGGGCTATGCTTTTGATGAAGCGGAGAAAGCTTTAAAAGAAGCCGGTTGCGCCATACGATATCATTTAAAATAAATGTTTATAACTTATGTTTTCGGTTTATCAATTTTTGTTGTCACGTTATAAAAAAACTTATGGAAAGTTTTATAAAAAAATACGATGTTTCACGTGAAACATATCAAGATTTAGAAACCATGGTGTCTTTGTTGCGCCAATGGCAGGAAAAATTCAACCTTGTCAGCCGCAATTCGTTATCGGAAGTCTGGAGTCGTCATATAGCGGATTCTGCCGGACTTTTCAAATACTTGCCGCCTGAAGTTGATTCGGTTTATGATGTCGGCAGTGGTGCAGGTTTTCCGGCTTTGGTGTTGGCTGTTATGGCAAAAGAAAAATACCCTGCTTTAAGGTTTACTTTGATTGAAAGCATAACTAAAAAAACACTGTATTTAAATGCGGTGAAAGAGGCTTTGGCTCTGGATAATGTTAAGATAATAAACGCCCGAGCCGAAGATTTGACATTGCCGACGGCAGGCGTTATAACCGCGCGGGCGGTCGCTTCACTGGATAAGCTTTTGAACTGTGTATTTAAATTAACGTCGCGCCAAACAAAGCTTATTTTGCCAAAAGGCAAAACATATAGGGACGAATTGACAGAGGCCTTAAAAAAATGGAATTTTAAGATGTCGGTTCAAAAAAATGAAGAATCAAGCGATGGTGTAATCTTGTTGTTGGAAAATTTAAGGAGAAAAAAACAATGAAAATTATCGCGGTAGCCAACCGTAAGGGCGGTGTCGGCAAAACCACCACAGCTATCAATATTGCCACGGCCATGGCGGCCATCGGCAAAAAAGTGTTGGTTTTGGATCTTGATCCGCAAGGCAATGCCACCACATCAATGGGGATTGATAAAAAAAATTGCGAATATTCTTCTTATGACGTCTTAATCAATGGTCAAGATGCGCAAAAAGCTGTTAAAGCCTGTGAGATTCCTAATTTTTATTTATTGCCGTCAACGCCGGGGTTGGCAGGTGCCGAAATTGAGTTGATAGACATTGCCGAAAGAGAATATGTTTTGCGCCGTGCTTTACAGGCCTTAAACGGAAAATATGATTATATATTAATAGATTGCCCGCCTTCTTTAAACTTGATTACCATCAACGCCCTTGTTGCATCCGATTCGGTCATTATTCCGCTGCAGTGCGAATTTTTGGCTTTAGAAGGCTTAACCGATTTATTGAAAAACATCAATCAGATAAAAAAGAGTTTTAATCCGGCGCTTAAAGTACAGGGTATTGTTTTAACCATGTTTGACCGCCGCAACAATTTAAGTTCCATGGTGGAAAAAGATGTCCGGCAATATTTCGGCAACTTGGTCTATCAAACGGTTATTCCGCGGAGCGTGCGTATTTCCGAAGCGCCGTCGCATGGCAAGCCGATTTTAATTTATGATTTCAAAAGCGTTGGTGCGCAGGCTTATATAAATCTGGCCAAAGAAGTCTTAAAACGCGAAAAGGAGATATAAAATGGCAGCAAACAACAAACACGGCTTGGGGCGCGGTTTGGGCGCGTTGTTCGGTGATGAAGATTTAAACTTGGATATGAATGACGTTGTTACATCCGAGCGCCATACCATAAAAACAATTAAAATTGAAGACTTAATCCCCGGAAAGTATCAACCACGCCAAACCTTTGACGCTTCCGCCATAAATGCTTTGGCTGATTCTATTAAAGAAAAAGGCATTTTACAGCCGATTCTGGTGCGTAAATCAGGTGGAAAATATGAAATCATAGCCGGCGAGCGTCGGTATCGTGCCGCCAAACAAGTCGGTTTGACCGAAGTTCCGGTTATTGAAAAAAATCTGGCCGATAATGAGGTTTTAGAAATTGCTTTGGTAGAAAACATTGTCCGGCAAGATTTAACTGCGTTGGAAGAAGCGGCTGGTTTTGAACAGCTGATAAAAAAATTTTCCTACACACAGGAAAAACTTTCCGAAATTATCGGCAAGTCACGCAGTTACATCACCAACAGCCTGCGTCTTTTAAGCCTGCCGGAAAGCGTTAAAGCTTTGTTAAATCAGCAAAAATTGACAGCGGGACATGCTCGTGCTTTGGTTGGTAGAACCGATGCCGAACAGTTGGCTCAAAAAATCATCACAGAGGGCTTAAATGTACGTCAAGTTGAGTCGTTGGTCTCGGAAAGCAAAGATTCCTCTCCAGAGCCAAAAAAACAGCCCTTACGGACAAAGCCGCAAAAAGATGCTGATTTGAGCGAAATTGAAAACAGCTTATCACAAAAGTATGGCCTAAAAGTGCAAATCAATACCGGTAAAAACGGGCGTGGCAAAATTGTGCTGACATATAAAGATTTATCGCAATTAGAAAAAATCCTTGAAAAATTAGAAGCATAAAATCCCTTAACGCATATAGATGGTGAATTTGCACAAACAGTCAATTGTGCAATTGCGGCAAAGCTTGTTAATATAGTGCCGTTTTTATATTGCGGATAAGGGAAAAGCTTTTCTCTTGGTAATATATATAGCCATAGATGCGGTGTGTAATACTGTCGCCTGTTGTTTTATACATTAAAAACTATCAAACATCGGCGCCTTTTTGGGGAGGGCTGCCGTAAAAAAATATTACTGCAAAAATGGCGCAACAAAAAACGCTCCGATAAAGCCACGGAGCGTTTTTTTACTTTTTATAGGAGATGATTAAAAACCATATCCCGGATTTT
>CALXZI010000004.1 GCA_944393205.1 uncultured Alphaproteobacteria bacterium
TTTAAAATTAAAAAAGAAGATTTTTCCGAAATACTAAACAGTACTTTTCTTGATTTTCCGACACCATTGCAAGGACCTGATTTTGAAACATTTTATAAATATTGTTACGGAACGGCGGAAATTCCGGCATATATTATGCTTTCCATTGTTGACGGTATGCCAGAAAATAAAAAACGGCAATTGGCTGAACATTTCGGGCGTGCCATGCAAATCACCAATATGCTGAAAGACATCAAAGAAGATGCTATGTCCGGACATTTGTATATGCCTTTTGAATTGCTTAAAAAAGCCGGTATTAAAACCACTGATCCGCAAAGTGTCATTACCGATAAAAATTTGATTGCCGTGCGGGAACAACTGGCACGTTTGGCAGCCGCTGATTTTGAGGCGGCTTTTGTTCTGCTTGATAAAATGGATGCGAAAAAAGCACATCCGTTTCGGGTGATTTTGCATATTTATCGGTGTTATTTTGATATTATGCAGAACCGCGGTTGGGAAATTATGTCACCTAAACCAAAAATCAAAACGGCCGATAAAATCAAAGTTCTTTTTCGTGCAATCTTTGGTAAATAAAGTTGTTAGTAATTTGAAATTATATTTGAAACGTTGAGCGAATGTGTCAACATTCCTTATTTTTCATAATATAAAGGAGTATTTATCATGTATCGTTTCGGAATGTTTTTTTTGTTGGGCGTATTGTTTTTAAGCCGACCGGCCGGGGCTGAAGAAAATACAACCGTTGACGAAGCGGCGGCCACAGAAACGGGGAGTTCTTTAAAGGCCACCCTCAAGCGTTTAGCTTTGGAATATAATCAAAACAGCGTCTCCAATAAAGATGAGGACGATGATTATCCGGGGACGTTTAATTCTGACGAACAAGAAGTTTTTACCGGCGTGTTTGACGGGCAGTTGGAATATGCCAATAAAAATCTGGTGTGGTTAAACAGTTTGTTTATGGAGTACGGCAAGACAAAAACCACTGAAGATGGCGAAACTACAGATAGTGAAACTGCTGATAAAATTTTGTTAACCAGTGATTATATTCACAAACTTTGGAATCTGGAAGAAGGTATAGTCGGACCGTTTGCAAGTTTGGGTTATCAGACCGAATTTACGACTTTTACCGGTGCCGACGGCAAGGAATATCGTACTAAAATTTTGCGCGGCAAAGCCGGTGTCAAGCTCTATGACGGCAAGCATTTTAAAGATTTATATATTGCGGCGGTTGAAGAAGCGGATTTTACTTATGATGACGTCAATATGAAAACCGGTGCTGAAATCGGGTATGAATTTGAATATCAAGTGCGTGATGATATGACTTTTTATTCTAATGGTTATTATCGTCATTTCTTTGTTTACGACTCCTATGAGCGCACGGATTATCGTTATGAATATGAAATCAATAATCGGTTGGCCGTTGATATTGTCGGCGGTCTTGCTTTTGCTCCGTTTGTTGATTTTCATTCGGCCAAAAGCCGCGGTGCCGACAAATCACGTTCGGACACAACGGTCGGCATTGCTCTGGAATATAAGGGCGATTATGTGTTTTGGTAATGTCATAAGGTGAAATTTTTTCATTGAAGTTTTTAACACTCTCATTTATATTAAATTAAAACGATGAGGGGGTAAACATGAAAAAATATTATCTTGCCAGCACGGCATTGGTTTTAAGTCTGTTGTTTTCCGGCATTGCCGCAGCACAAGGCGCCGAAGGCGTGGAATCTTTTAAACAAAACCGTGATGCATGGCGTCGGCAGCAACAAAATACGACAGAAGAAAAAAAAGAAATTACGCAAAAGATGAAGGATAGTATTCCGGCTAACGCATTGCGTAATATTACCGAAGCTGAACAGGCTTTTTGCTATACGGTGCAAACACCGGAAGACGGCTATAAAGGATATTTGTTGGACGGTATGGCCGTGACCGGTTTTTGCGGTATTTTAAGCAAGGCCGAAATAGAATTGTTTATGAATGAGTTTTTGCGTAAAGAAGAGAGTGTTTCCAATGTGGTGGCGCAATGTATTATTCAGCCGCGGCTTATCTTAAGATTTATGCGCGGCGTAGATTATAGCGACGTGTTGTTATCTTCGCCTTGCAATGCTTTTTCGGTGTTTTATGCCGGTAGCATCAACACTTTCAATATCTCGCCGGCATCCGCGGTGGAAAATGCCATTATTGAAGCTTATGAGAAGAAAAAAATGGCGTTTGTTTCACCGGCTTTGTTAGAGCAGGTGTTGCCGATCGGCGTGCCGCAAAATGAAAAGCAGCGGGCTTTGGTTCGGGAAAAAGCACAGCAAGCGCCGGTGCGCAACTGGCAGAGTGAAGAAAAAACAACACCCAAGTCTGTTACACAGGAAAAGAAAGGTTGGAATCGTCTTAACGTTAATTAAGAATTTTCTGCATAGTTATAGATATTCCCAGTAAACTGGGGGCTATTGAGGATACAAACTTTCGGTTTGACCACGCTCGTTGGCGTGGAATGGTGTTGTTCCGACATCTTGGTGTTCAGCCCCGAGTAAACTCGGGGCTTTCTGTAAGGATTGTAATAAAAAAACCGCGTTTTACGCGGTTTTTTTTATTACGTCCGAAAAACTATTTATTCAACAATTCATGCTGTACGGTATCGCCGATTTTAATACCGTTTTTATCAACATCACCGGCATTGATTTCAATAACGGCGGACAAAGGTTCGTCGGTTTGCGGACGAATCAACTGCGTGGACAACGGTTCGGCATTTTTGTAAATCCAGATTATTTTGTTGTCCTGATTAACAAAAATCATATCAAGTGGAACGTATGTGTCTTCCATCCACATGGCAATTTCATTTTGCCCCTGCAAAACAAACAACATACCGGAATTTTCGGCAACGGTTTTACGGTTCATTAATCCGGTTGACATTTCTTCACGGGTGGTGGCTGTTTCAATTTGATACGTTACGGGGCCTTCCGAAGTGACAAATACAAGTTCGGAAAGATTGTCGTCTTTTTTGCTGCAAGCTGTGAAAAGCAAGGCAATAGCAAATAATTTAATGAATTTAGACATCATGATCATTCTCCTTGAGACATAAACATATTAGTTAATTTATTATGTTTTTATCAAATTTGCAACTTAAAAATGTGTTTGTCAGCAAATAGTTTTTAAGCTTGTTTTCTCAAAGGATATGTTATAATTTGTTAAAAAAGCATTGGTATGTTGAAAAATATGGCCGTAATTATATAGAGCTAAAAAATGAATGAACAAAAAAAATCGTTAGGGGGAAATCTTTGGGCAAAAACCGTTGCCGATGAACGTCAGGTTGAGTTATTGTGTCAACGTTCCGGTCTGCCGTATCTTGTTTGTCGTGTTTTGGCAGCACGTGGTGTGACGGATGACGGAATTGATAGTTTTCTTCATCCGAAACTGCAAAATTTGATGCCAAATCCGTCTTGCTTAAAGGATATGGACAAAGCAGCCAAACGTTTGGCCGAGGCCGTTATCGCCGGTGAAAAAATCGGCGTTATCGGCGATTATGATGTAGACGGAGCCACCTCCAGTTCGGTTTTGCGACGCTTTTTGGAATTTTTCGGGTTAACAGTACGTGTGCATATTCCCGATCGTGAAGAAGGTTACGGACCAAGTTTCCAAGCATTTGAAGAATTTGCGGCACAAAATATTCATCTGGTCGTGACTACCGATTGCGGCACAACGGCGTTTGAAGTGTTGGACAGTGCGGCTGCAGATGGGTTTGATATTTTGGTGATTGATCATCATGAAGCCGAAACTCGTTTGCCCAAAGTTATGGCTGTGGTTAATCCCAAGCGTCTTGATGAAGAAAATGATTATCCGTATTTGAAATATTTGGCGGCTGTCGGTGTGGTTTATTTGTTGATTGTGGCGGTTAATCGGGAGTTACGATTGGCCGGCTACTATGAAAAACATCCAACGCCGGATTTATTAAAACTTTTAGATTTGGTTGCTTTGGGAACAGTGTGTGATGTGGTGCCATTGTTAGGACTCAATCGGGCTTATGTCAGACAAGGGTTGAAAGTTATGTCTTTGCAACAAAATGAAGGTATTAAAGCTTTGGCAAATGTTGCCGGATTAAATACTGCGCCGACGGCCTTTCATCTGGGTTATGTTTTGGGGCCGAGAATTAATGCCGGTGGCCGAGTGGGAGACGCATCGGTTGGTAATCGTTTGTTGTGTGCACGTGATGCAGAAACCGCCAAAACTTTGGCCGAAGAGCTTAATAAATTTAATGATGAACGCAAAGATATTGAAGCTTATGTTCTTTTGCAGGCCATTGAACAACTGGAAGGCGCTCCGCAAAACTATCCGATGGCTTTTGTTTCCGGTACAGATTGGCACCAAGGTGTTATTGGCATTGTCGCCGGAAAGCTTAAAGAACGTTATAATTTGCCGGCTTTTGTCATGTCCATAGAACATGACGAAGTTAAAGGTTCGGCACGTTCAGTTCGTGGTGTTGATTTGGGCGCACTGATTATGGCTGCTAAAGAAAAGGGAATTTTGACCAAAGGCGGTGGACATATTATGGCGGCTGGTTTTTCTCTAAATGAAGAAAACATGGAGGCATTCAAGCGGTTTGCCGGCGAATATATTCGCGACGCGTTAGGAGAGGAGAAATTGGCGCCGATTATGGAGATTGATGGCGTGGTTAGTTTATCCGGCGCCAATCTGGATTTGGCTGAAAAATTTCAGAATATAGAGCCGTTCGGCGCCGGTAATCCTGAACCGAGAATCGTCATTGAGAATGTGAAAATCGTGCGCCCATCGGTTATCGGCAGTGGGCACGTTCGTTGTTTTTTGGGCGGTGATGGCGGCGGTAGTTTGAAAGCGATTGCGTTTCGGGCCGCAGATAACGCTATCGGTACGACTTTGTTGCAGGCCAAAGGCGAACGTTTTAATGTTGCCGGACAATTGCGTAAAGATATCTGGCAGGAAAGAACATCCGTACAGTTTGTTATTGAAGATATGATGGCTGTATAATTTTAAATGTAACCTCTGCGATCAAGATAACTTAAAATCACTGTTAGAACGTAAATTGCGATTAATACAGAAATAGCAATCCATAAAATTTGCCGTTCGGTCATGACATGGCTGATGCCGGTAACCCCTAAAGCGCTGCCGGTTACGCGGAAAGAAGCTTCTGGTTTCTTGTGTAAAATCGTAACAGCAATTTGGTCGCCGGGATTTAGAAAATCAAAGGTGATGATAATGCTGTTTTTGTATTCCTTCAATGATGCGGAAACCGCTGTTGAAGTTAGGGTTTTATCAAGCGTATAATGCACCATTTCAGCTTTAGGCGGAATAATGATACGAATCGGGTCATGTCCGATGCGAGAAACATCACTGCCGGCCAAAGGTTGTTGACCGTTGTTTTGCATAATAACAATGGTCTGATATAAATTATCGTATTCTTTGTCTTCTACCACAACTTTGAATTTGTTGTCGTTTTGCGAAGAAATAAAGCTGTGTGATTGGGTGTCGTATTCTATTATCGGGCGGTTGATGTAAAATTGGTATATGCCGATTATCAGTGCGGAAAAACCGATAAAAAACGCTCCGACGTTGCTGATTAAAAATTTCCAAAGTTTATTAAAAAATTTTTTTAAAGGCGTGGTTCGGACAATTCTCATAATCTGTTCCTTTCCGCCTTTATATAATGATTAAATGCGGATTTTAAATGGCAATTGTCTAAACAATCGGTATGTTTTAGCGTGTCATATCCATGTTGCTTAAAGCTTGTGGGGAAATTTGTTCCATCTTTTGCATGGTTTTGGGGTTGATTTTTAAAACTTCGGCAATGAAATTTAAGTTTTTGCCTATTTTTTGCGCAGCTGTGCTGAAACCTATTTTCCATGGTGTTTCTTGTGCGAGTTCGGACATCAAATGCAACATGGCTTCATCATCGTGATTGAGGGCTTGAGAAGCCACGAACCACGCAGCCAACCATTCATGCGGATAACGGTAATCAGTTTGAGCGTTGCGCCCGTCTTCCATGCGGATTGAGCCGCTGTGATTACCGTAACATTTTAATGCGGTAAACAATGGTACAATTTTAAACTCGGCAGCTTCGGAATGTTCCTGATGCTGTTTGATATCCTGCGAGCGTTGCGCCAGAATTTGCAGAGTTTCGGCAGAGCATTTCAAAATGTGGCAATAAGGTGTGATGGCCCAAGCATTGCCTTTCCCGTCCCAAATATTGATGGCGTAATTGTCGTCGCGGATGTCCGGCATATTGATTAATTTGATTTTGTTTGTCGGGAGTTTGAAATCGGTTATGCCCAAATTTTCCAATTCCTCACGGGTTTCACGCAAGACGTTGTTGATGCGGATAATGTTGATATCATCGGTTAGAGTCGGTGTGTCGTTTTGTAAAATGACATCATCGCGGCTACCGATAAGCTGACGACGTTCGGTTTGGTTCAAACGGGAAAATTCTTCGGGATAGGTTCTTTCCGCCAAGCCGCCCATAGCGCCAATACCGTCAGGCATTCCGGTTTGAGCTTTTAATCTTGCAATCAGACCGAGATTAATGTTTTTAAGTTGTTCTTTAGGCGTTTTTCCGGAACTTATTTGCCCAGATACAAGCGTGACGTTGGCGCCGCTGTTTTTTATGAAATTGCGGTTGCGGGAGATGTTTAAAATTTCTTGACGTGCTTGCCCTTTGGGCGCATTGCGCAAGGCTTGCAGCACTTCTTGTCTGGAATTAAAAATCATCTTGTTATCCTTTTTATTTTGTAAAGTATAAAATAAATCTTTTTTTATTCAAGGCAAAAAATAAGGCCCGTATAGCGGACCTTTGTTTTATTCGGCATTGAGCCAACGTCGGAAGTATATATATTCGGTTATTTCCAAAACGCCGTATAAAATAATATATAGTCCGAGCAGGGTGCTGATGGTAATTGCGCCAATACTGGGGTAATGCAAAATAAGGAATCCGAATATAATGCCCAACAGCCCAAGTGTTAAGCTCCAACCCCACGGTAATTCAATTTTGCGTAAACGATAAGCACTGACCAGTTGCGCTGCGCCAACAGCCAAACACCATAAAGCAAAAATTATCGGCAATGTTGCGGCGGTAACGCCGATGTTGGTTACTAAAATAATGCCGATGATGATGTCTATGAGACCAACAAACATAAACCAACCGGAATCAAGATTTAGAGAAAATCCGATGTATCCGACACCGATAATGATAAGGCCGACTCCCAAATACAAACTTAAAGCAATTAAACTGGCAACCGGATTGAGCCACACATAAGCGCCGATAAGCAGCATTAAAATGCCGGCTAACAAATGCCATATGCCGACACAGCAGGCTGGCTTTTCAGTTTTTATATTAATATTTACCATATTTTTTCTCCTAATTATAATTGTTCTAGAGTAATATATAAGTTTTGTCGTCCGCTATTTCCAGAGAAGAAAAATCTATCCTAAAGTTGAGCGTGATAACAGCCGTTAAATTATTATTTATTAAATGTTCAATAAAATAAATTGAGGAGGTTATGATGAACAAAACAATAACGGCGTTAGTTGCAGCATTGATGGTTTGCACTGCTGGTGCGGCTATGGCAAAATGCGATTGTGCAGATTGTTATAAAAAACGAGGCGGTGGATTTGTGGAAGGCGAGCCGCAAATTTCAACCGTGAAACAAGCAATGAGTATGGCTGATGATTCCATCGTAACACTGCAAGGAAAAATTGAAAAAAGAATAAAAAAAGACAAATATGTGTTTCAAGATGCAACCGGTACTATGACGGTTGAAATTGATAAGGATATTTGGAACGGGCAGACCGTGACACCGCAAGATACGGTAACGATAGGCGGCGAGTTGGACAGAGACGGTCAACACACAAAACTTGATGTTGAATATCTGACCAAGAAATAATTAAACTTATTTTATACCGCCGCATGATGCGGCGGTATAAATGAGAGGTTTGCAACCGAAAGTTTTATTTTTTTTATTTTGTGATTTTTTCTTTACTTTTTTATTTTTGCCAATATAATAGTTTATGCAAACGGGAATTCCGTTTGTGGGATTCAACGTCCTTTAAAATACTACGACTTTTGGCAAGTGATTCCAGTGCTTGCCGGTATCCGGACGGATATCGGTGAATAAGGTTTCCAAATAAGCCGAACCGTTTCGTAGTATACGGTCGTTGATGTCCGCCCGCTTTTGTATTAAAGTTGGGCATTTTTTTTGTTTGGAAAGGAGGAAGTATGACAGAGGTAAAAAAGTTACATGTACGCGGGCGGATAAGGGCAAAAGAGCCTAATCCGGTAGATGTATACGCCGGACAAAGGATGCGCCTGCGGCGGACGATGCTCAAGATGAGTCAGCAGGCACTGGCGCGTAAATTAGGAATAACTTTTCAGCAAGTGCAAAAATATGAGAAAGGCGGCAACCGTATCGGCTTTAGCAGAATGTGCGATATTGCCGATATTTTGGGGATATCGCTTGATTATTTTCGGGAAGGAATGGATACGAGTATTGCAAAAAACAGTCCGATGCGTTTGGTTAATCCCAATGAAAGAGAAATCAGACAAGAGTATGCCGATGATCCGTTAAAAAGTTCGGAAGCAATGGCATTGGTGAGCAATTATTATAAAATTCGTAATCGTAAAATTGCCAGATATATTTTTAATTTGGTGCGTGATATAAGCGTGAGCAATTCTGTCATGGCGAATTGATATAAAAAACAAAACCCTGAAAAAAAGAATCAGGGTTCTGTTGGAAATTTTTCAAACTACATTTGCTGATTGTATTGAAAAGGATCTTCTTTTTCTTTGCCGTGATAAACGTCTGCGGCTTCATTAAATCTTTCACTTAACCGGTCTTTTAATTTACCAGCGCTACTTTCGGTATCGGTAATCTGTTTGCTGATTTCGGTGCTGGTGTTGGTGGTGTAGCCTTTAATCCAATTCCATTGATTTTCAGGTGTGATGCCAAAACCAAACCAAACAATCAAAACTACGACGGCAATTAAACCGATAAGATAAATTAAAGCTTTCATCGTAAGCTCCTTATACAAAAATATAACCAATAAAATTAATTTAACGATAATGTTTTAAAAAGTGTTTAATTCAGGTATGTTTAAGTCAAATTTATGAAATTAATGATTGCTTTATTTATAAAAAGGTACTAATGTAGAGACATATTGCAAATAAGCAATATGCGAACGTAACTTTTAAAAGGACTTCAGCGATGAAAAAAACGTTATTGTTGGCCGGTGTTGCAAGTTTATTTGCTTACAATGCCAATGCTATGGAATTTACACCTTATGCCGGTGTTGATTATAACTATTCTTTTGTTGAGCATGATTCTTCAATGGATGGTGTGATGGCAGGGCAGGCTCATTCCGGTTCTGTTGTTTTGGGTACCAAAGTTTCTCCCTATGCCGGTGTTGAAGCTTTTTATCAACTTTCTAAAAAGGAACACAAAGCAAATTATCGTTCCCAAATTCAGGCTTATGGTTTAGATGTTCAGGGATATCTACCGCTTGGCTGCTATGGCGAATATGAACTTATTGGTTCATTAGGTGCCGGTTGGTATGATGCTAAATATGACAAAGACAATGACGGCGGTTGGGGATATCGCTTGGGAGCCGGTTTGCAATATAATATTACCGATAATTGGGCTGTTCGCGCCATGTATCGTCATGTTTGGGTAGACAAAACGGTTTTGGACGCTTTGGATGAAATTTCGCTTGGTGTGAGATATCATTTCTAATTTCGGAAATCTTGTTTTGTTTACAAAAAATCCGCCTGCTTCGGGCGGATTTTTTTGGTGTAAATGTTTTAAGACTTGTCAACCGATAAATTATAACTTATTTTAAATTGTATTTTGATTTTTTAAGGAGAAAAAAATGCAACGGTATCGGGTTTTGTTTTGGGGTATTGCGTTTTTTCCGGTTATGGCGCAAGCTGCGGAAATAACGGTTGATGAAACTAAAAATAATAATTTAGAAATCAGTGTTTATAATGACAATTTAGCGATGGTTAAAGATACGCGCAGTGTTATGCTTAATCAAGGCGAAAACATCGTAGCTTTTGAAAATGTAGCCACGCAAATCAAACCGGAAAGTGCTTTGATTATCGGTAAGGGAATTCGTGTTCGGGAACAAAATTATGATTATGATTTGTTGACGACGGAAAATATTATTAATGAGCTTGTCGGTCAACAGGTGAAGACAGTTGTGGAGAATCCGACAACCGGAGAAAATATTTTTGATCAGGCTAAAATTATTAGCGCGAATTACGGCACGCCGGTGTTGGAATTTTCTTACGGCATTGAAACACGTTTTCCGGGGAGAATCGTGTTTGAAAAACTGCCGGAAAATTTACGCGGCAAACCGACGTTAAGCGCAAAAATTGTAAGTACGACCGATGGCTTGAAAAATTTGTCTTTGGCTTATTTGACGAGCGGTATTTCATGGAAGACAAATTATGTTGCCAAGGTCTCTGATGAAAATAAACTTGATTTGACCGGATGGGTAACAATCAACAATCAGTCAGGTGTTGATTATCGTCAGGCCAAGGTTCAGCTGATTGCCGGCAATGTTAATCAGGTGGCTGATTACGGCATCGCACGTCCAACCGCCAATCGTGTCATGCTGGCTAAAAGTATGGGCGTTGATATGGGCGTTGCCGAATCCGGTACTGCCTTGCCGCAACAGATAAGCGGGTATCATTTATACACTCTGCCGCATAAAACGGACATCAAAGACAATCAAACCAAACAAATTAGCCTGATTGAACAAAACAATGTTCAATATAATAAAGAGGGGCGTTTGATATCACCGCTTTATTTGGGCGGAAAAAATGCGGCAAGTTTTGAGAAAAAACATCCGGATTTGTATTATGTGATGTTAAATAACGAATCAGCCAATCTTGGTCTGCCGCTACCGGCGGGCGTGATGCGTTTTTATGAAAATGATAAAAGCGGCAGTATGCAGTTTATCGGCGAAAATAGTATAAATCATGCGACAAAAGGCGAAAAAATTGAGTTAAATCTCGGTGAGCTTTTTGATGTTTTTGTTGATGGTAAAATTGCAGCGGTTCATGATGTGTCGGATAAAGAAATTCGGAAAATGAACAATGGATGCAGCCGGCACGAGATTGTCCGCGCATATGATGTCGCAGTTGTATTTAACAATGGTGGCAATGTGTCACAGAATATCATTTTTACCCAAAATCTCAATCCGGAGGCAAAAATCATATCCGAAAGCATTGTCGGTGAGGCTAAAAATGCCAATACGCGGCAATGGAAGGTTACGGTTGCCGCCGGCGGCAAAATGCTTTTGACTTATACGGCAGAAATTCCTACGCAGGAACAGATATGTGATTAGATTTCTTTGAGTTTAAGGGCGTCTTGAGCGACGCCCTTTTTGATTGCAATTATCTGCAATTTGTGCTACCATAAATCTACATATCAAGGGAGAAAAAACATGGCTGAAGATAAAGAACAACAAAATAAAAATGATGATTTGGAAAAATATTACAGCTTTACTTATTCAGAAAGTGAACATCGGAAGATAGATGGTCTGCCATATTTTGAGAGTGTACGAGCCGTTCTTAAACAAGTCAAAAAAGTTCAGGAAAAAGTGCGCGATATGCGTCGTGATTTGCGAAAAAAGTTACGCACGCTTCGGCAACAAAAGAATCAAGTTGCAAAAACATCGCGGCGAAAAGACGGTAAAGCTGATGAAAATTTGATTGAGGCAGATATTCATTTTTGCGAAGGAGCTATAAAAGACGGTCGGTACATTGAAGAAAAATCAACAAATGATCAACGTCATCTAGAATATATTTTAGATGACAAAAAAGAACATTCTTATTCAGTGATTACCGATGTGGCCTTGAAGCCTCTGCCCAGTACACGTGCCAATAATATGGGTAAAAAACCCAAACAGAATCAGCCGCAAGATGAACCGAACACAAAACCGTCCGGCGATGAAATCGGCGATCAAAAAGCTTCGGGTGCAGAAGATAAAAGCGCGTTGGTGTCAGAACGTTTGGAAGCAGCTCGGCAAGCGATACAAAACAAAAAAACAAAAACTCCGGAAAAACATGGGGCAGACATCGGGCAAAAAGATATTCAAAATCTGCGGCGCGGCAAAGCATTAAACACACCTGATGCGTCAAAAAAAATCAGAGCCGATACAGGTAATTCAATGCCGCATTTGCAGGATTATGCCAGAGGCGACAGATAAATATATTTTGGATTTTTAGATAAAAAAACACTCCTGTTTTTTGCAGGAGTGTTTTTCATATAAGATAATTTATCTTATTTTTTGCTGCTTGTTTTTGATGTGCTTTTAGAAGCTGTCTTTTTTGAAGAAGAGCTTGAAGAAGAACAAGATTTTTTGCAAGCAGATTTTTTAGAATTTGATTTAGAACAAGAAGAAAGTTGTTCTACAGCCATAGACCAGAATTTTTCATCTTGTCCGGACGGGCAGCCGGCGTTTTGCCATAAATAGTAAGCTGCTTCCTTGATATATTTTTCGTTCATATTGATACTCCAATAATAGGTTCTAAACATTGCTTAATATATATGCAAAAATTTTATCAGTCAATATTAAATACATATAAAATGTATAGTTATTTTCTTGCATTTAAAATGAGTTGCCTTTATAGATATAAATTGTGTATTCAATCTGATATTATTTTGACTATATCACATCAGGAGGTCTAATGGAAAATTTATTATCCAAAGAAGAAATGAACGCCATCATTGACGGCGACCACGGTAATGTTTTTGCAGTGCTGGGAATCCATCGCGATAAGGGCAGCAAAAATGTCTTTATCCGTACTTATCAACCGCATACAAAAGCTGTGGAACTTTTAGATGAAAACGATAACTTTTTAGGAAAAATGACCTGTCTTGACGAACGGGGATTTTATCAAATCAATCTTGGTATACGTGCAAATTTTAAATACCGTTTTCGCATTACAAATGATTTGGACGATGTTTACATCAGAGAGGATACGTATCGTTTTCAACCGACATTGGGTGATATAGATATTTATCTTTTTGCGGAAGGAAACCATCACGATATATATAAAAAACTCGGCGCGCATCTTATGGAAATGGACGGCGTTAAAGGTGTTGGTTTTGCCGTGTGGGCGCCAAACGCCAAACGAGTTTCGGTTGTCGGAAATTTTAATGCTTGGGATGGTCGTGTTGATGTGATGCGCAAACATCCGACCTGCGGTATTTGGGATATTTTTATTCCGGGAATTGGTGAGGGCGAAGTTTATAAATATGAAATTAAGACACAACAAAATTATATTTTGTGCAAGTCTGATCCGGTCGGATTTTATGCCGAGAAGCGTCCAAAGACGGCTTCCATTGTGTATGATTTGAATCATTATAATTGGAATGATCGTGAATGGATGACGTATCGGGAATCGTACAACAGCTTTGATAAGCCGCTGTCTATTTATGAAGTTCATTTGGGCTCATGGCGGCGTAAAGGTGAGCATGGTGAAGAGTATCTGACATATCGTGAATTTGCTGACTATCTGGTGCCGTATGTGGTGAATATGGGTTTTACGCATGTTGAATTTTTGCCGTTGTGCGAACATCCACTGGACGCTTCATGGGGTTACCAAGTGACCGGTCTGTTTGCTCCCACGTCGCGTTTCGGCACGCCGGATGATTTCAGATATATGATTGATAAATTTCATCAAGCTAATATTGGGGTGATTATGGATTGGGTACCAGCACACTTCCCGAAAGACGGACACGGATTGGTGGAGTTTGACGGAACACATTTGTATGAACATGCCGATCCACGCAAAGGAGAACACAAGGATTGGGGAACCAAAATCTATAATTATGGTCGCACTGAAGTGTGCAATATTTTATGCGCCAGCGCTTTATATTGGATGAAGGAATATCATATTGACGGATTGCGGGTTGATGCCGTGGCTTCCATGTTGTATCTTGATTATTCACGCAAACCGGGCGAATGGATACCGAATCAATACGGTGGAAACGAAAATTTGGAAGCAATTTCATTTTTGCGTAAAATGAATGAACTTGTTTATGGCGAAAATCACGGTGTGTTGACTTGCGCCGAAGAATCCACCGCATGGCCGATGGTATCGCGTCCGACATCCATGGGTGGTTTAGGGTT
The DNA here is from genome assembly GCA_944393205.1 of uncultured Alphaproteobacteria bacterium. Taxonomy (GTDB): domain Bacteria; phylum Pseudomonadota; class Alphaproteobacteria; order RF32; family CAG-239; genus CAAFZY01. Next base: position 14,146 of record CALXZI010000004.1, read on the forward strand.
CGGTTATAAGTGGAATATGGGGTGGATGAACGATACATTGCGTTATATCAGTCACGAACCGGTTCATCGTAAATATCACCATGGTCTTCTGACTTTCGGTTTGTTGTATGCGTTTAATGAGAATTTTATTCTGCCGATTTCACATGACGAAGTGGTTCATGGCAAAGGTTCCATGCTCGGAAAAATGCCGGGGGATGAGTGGCAAAAGTTTGCCAACCTACGTGCTTATTACGGTTTTATGTGGACACATCCGGGAAAGAAACTTTTATTTATGGGCTGTGAGTTTGGGCAGGATTGGGAATGGAATGCCGAAGAAAGTTTGCGTTGGCATTTGCTAGACTATCCGATGTATAGGGGGATGCAAAATTGCGTGCGCGATTTAAACTTGATGTATAAAGGCAATGCTCCGTTGTATGAGGTTGATTTTGATTATCACGGGTTTGAGTGGATTGACCATTCGGATTGTGATGACAGTGTCATCTCGTACATCCGCCGCGGTCATAATCCGGATGATTATTTGATTGTTATATGCAATTTTACGCCGGTCGTGCGTCATAATTTCAGAATTGGGGTTAACGAAGCCTGCCGCTATCAGGAAATTTTTAACAGTGATGATAAAAACTACTGGGGAAGCGGTGTTAAAAACGAAGGCTTGTTGGAAGCACAAGGACAGGGGTGGAATATGAAACCGTTTTCCATTGAAGTGGTTTTGCCGCCGCTTTCTACCATCGTAATTAAACCGATCAGATGATTCATAGGTAATTTGTTAATCTTTTTATGCTATTAAATTCTTTGATGGATTGTCTAGCTAAAAGGAGAACATATGCTGTCCGTTAAAATTCGCTCCGGAAAAGCTTATCCGCTGGGGGCAACTTATGATGGAAAAGGTGTGAATTTCGCTCTGTTCTCGGCGCATGCCGAAAAGGTGGAGTTGTGCTTGTTTGACAGAAGCGGCACGGAAGAACAACTACGGGTTGCCATTACTGAAAACGACCATAATATTTGGCACGCATATGTTCAGGGACTTGAACCCGGACAGGTATACGGATATCGGGTGTATGGACCGTATGATCCGTTAAACGGCAAACGTTTTAATCCTAATAAATTGTTGTTAGACCCTTATGCCCGAAAAGTTACGGGAAAACTTATTTGGCATAAGGCTATTTTTGGTTATGATCTTGACAGTCCGGATAAAGATCTTTCTTTTTCGGAACTTGACAGCGCGCCGTATGTGCCAAAATCTATCGTTACCGCCAATGATTTTAATTGGGATGATGATGAACACCCGAGCTGCCCTTTTAGCGAGAGCGTTATTTATGAGCTGCATCCGAAAGGGTTTACGCTTTTGCATCCCAGAGTAGAAGACATGAGCCGCGGAAAATTTTCCGGACTGGCGTCAAAGAGTATTCTCAATTATCTCAAATGGCTCGGCGTTACAGCAGTTGAGCTTTTGCCGTCACAGGCTTTTTTCAGAGATAAAGTTGGACGCGATAATGTCAATTATTGGGGGTATGAAACATTGGCGTTTTTTGCACCGGAACCGTCTTATTTGACAAACGGTAAGATTGATGAATTTAAGTCCATGGTCAAAACCTTACATAAACACGGTTTGGAAGTTATTATGGATGTGGTGTATAATCATACCGGTGAGGGAAATCAACTCGGGCCGACTTTATGTTATCGCGGCATTGATAATGAAAGTTATTATACGTTGGATAAAGATAACAGACGTTTTTACTATGACAGCACCGGTTGCGGGGCTTCATTCAACGTTCAGAATCCTTATGTTCTTACTTTGGTTATGGACTCGTTGCGATATTGGGTTGAAGAAATGCACGTTGATGGTTTCAGGCTTGATTTGGCGCCGAGTTTAAGCCGCGTTGGGACAAACTTTACGCAAAACAGCGGGTTTTTATTGGCAGCCCGACAAGATGAGGTCTTGAGAAAGATTAAAATGATTGCCGAGCCATGGGATATCGGTATGGGCGGGTATCAAATCGGTGCTTATCCTCCGGGCTGGGCAGAATGGAATGATAAATTTCGGGATGTCGTACGGCGTTTTTGGCGCGGCGATGAGCATCAGATTGGGGAAATGGCTAGCCGTATTTCCGGATCAAGCGATGTTTTTGGCTATAACAATCGCAATTTATGGAGCAGTATCAATTTTATTACAGCGCATGACGGATTTAATCTGCATGATTTGGTCAGTTATGACCATAAACATAATGAAGCCAATGGCGAGAGTAATTGCGACGGAAGCAATGCCAACTGGAGTTGGAACTCCGGTTTGGAAGGGATGACGGAAGATACTAAAGTCAATGAAAATCGTTTGATGAGAGCCCGCGCCATGATGGCAACTTTGATGCTTTCGTTCGGAACGCCGATGATGTTCGCCGGCGATGAGTTTGCCAATACACAATTCGGCAATAACAATCCTTATTGTCAGGATAATATAATTACGTGGATTGTATGGGAAGCCATTACAATGCAAGATCGTCATTTTGCTCGCTATGTTCGTAGCTTGATAAAATTACGGCACCGTTTGAACGTCTTTAAAAATGAACATTTTTTTGACGGTCTTCCCGTTAATAAAAAAGGTTTTAAGGATTTGGCTTGGTATACGGAAAACGGTACGGAATTTTCCGGCGGAGATTGGAATATTTCCGATCGGCGATCCTTGGCTTATTTGACCTATGTTCCCGGACGCTTGTTCTTTGTAATTTTTAATGCTGATAGTAAAGAAATTGCATGGAAACTTCCGTTATTAAAACGCACCAAAAAATGGAAAACGATTTTGGATAGTTCCGGAAAATTTAATTTGCGTATAAAACCTGAAGCCGGAAAAATAATCAAGGTACCGGCGTGGTCGGTGTTGGCGATGGAAATTACCGTTTGAGTTTTGTGTTGCAGATTAAATGTTGATATCGGGATAAGGAGAGAGCTCATGGATGAAAATTTGTGTTTGTTGGCAAACAAACTTGGTATTGCACGATATTTCTCCGATAACGGTCTTTGCAAGCACACTTATGAAGTGCGTGAAGATGTTATTAAATTTTTCTGTACGCAATATGGGTTTAATGTCAGAACGAAAGAAGATGTATTAGTTTCTTTGCAACGGGCAGAGTCGGCGGTGTGGAAAAAAACATTTGAGAGTATTGTTGTTGTCCGCGCCGATGATTTGACTTTTACAGCCGTACTGGATAAAAAACTCATTTATGAACCGATAACTCTTCGGGTTTTTCCTCGTTATGTTCAAAATAAAAACGAACCGGCGCGTGAACCAGCTTTTAAAATGAAAATTGAAGGGGAAAAAAAACTCGCCGGCGGTAAAGAAAAAGCGATGGTTCGTTTTATTTTGCAAGATAAACTTGCGTATGGCTATTATGATATGGTTTTGGAATGCGGAGAAGAAAAACATTTAACCATTTTGGCCGTGGCTCCGGAAAAATGTTATACAACACAAGATGTGGAAAACGCTAAACTTTGGGGTTACAGTTTACAACTATATTCCTTAAAAAGTCGTCGCAACTGGGGCGTTGGCGATTTTACAGATTTGGCGGATTTTGCTGCTTTGTGCGCAAAATCCGGTGCGGACGTCATCGGTCTTAATCCGCTCAATGTTTTAAATCATGATTCACCTGAAGACGCCAGCCCTTATTCTTCTGTCAGCCGTTTATTTTTAAATCCAATTTATATTGACGTGGAAAATGTTCCGGGTTTTGACGCTGTTAAGAATAATGCCTTACGCCAAGAAATCAATGAGGTAAAACAAGGGGCATTGATAGATTATACCAAAGTTTATTGCCTGAAAATAAAAATGTTGCAAAAGTTGTTTGCTCGGATGCAAAAATACGGGACTTATTATGAAGATTTTCAACGTTTTAAACAGGGCAAAGGTCGTGATTTGGAATTGTTGGCAACATATCAAGCCATACGCCATATTCAGGCTACGGAGTATGGCATACGGGAAGGGTGGCATGCTTGGGAGAAAAATTTGCAAACGCCGGAAACCTTGAAAGTGGCAATATTTCGGGAACAACATCAGGATTTGATAGAATTTTTCAAGTTTTTACAGTTTGAAGCAGACAGGCAGTTAAAAAATGTCCATGATAAAATCAAATCCCTTGGGTTAAAAATAGGTCTGTATCGTGATTTGCCGGTTGGCGTGAGTAAAGACAGCGCCGAATTGTGGGCGGACAGGTATGTTTTTATGAAAAATTCAGGAGCCGGAGCTCCGCCGGATGCATTTTTTACACAGGGGCAAAAATGGTGTTTGGGCGCATTTGATCCGTATGAACTTAAAAATAGGGCTTATGAACCGTATTTAAAAATTTTGCGGGCAAATATGGCCTATGCCGGAGCATTACGCATGGATCACGTGATGAGTTTGATGCGTTTGTTTATGATTCCAGATGATCAACAAGAGGGAACATATATTTCTTATAATTTTGACGATATGCTCAATTTGTTGGCTTTGGAAAGCCATCTCAATAAATGTATCATTGTGGGGGAAAGTATCGGTATTGTGCCGGAGGGGTTTTTGGATAAAATCAGTGTAAGAAATATTTATTCCATCAGTGTTTTGTGGACGGAACGTTGGAACGGCGGTTGCGGTGATTTCAAAATGCCGAAAGATTATCCCGATAAGGCTTTCATCTCAGTCGGCACACATGATATGGCGCCTCTGAAAATGTGGTGGTTTGGCTATGATATTGAATTAAAATATTCCTTAAAAATGATGACAGATGAGGAAAAATCAGCTGCATACAAGGTTCGTGAAAAGGATAGATATATGTTGTTGGCCGCTCTTGATTATAATCAGGTATGGCCGCTTGACAGGCCGCGTCAGGGGAATTATTTATACGGAGAAGGCTATCCGGAAGGGATTGAAGAAGCTGTTCATAAACTGATGGCTAAAGCACCCAGCAAAGTGGTTATGCTTCAGCTTGAAGATGTTTTTCATGTAGATGAAATGCAAAATCTTCCGGGAACGGATCGTGATGTGTATCCGAATTGGCGTCACCGTCTGCCGATTGATCTGGAAGATTACAGCGAATCGGAGGCGTTTTTGCGTAATATGCACGCGGTTAAAAGCGAGAGATGATTTGAACGGATAATGGTATGAAACTTTTAAATACGAAAAAAAAGAAAATTTTGGCTGCATCGTTTGTTGTTGCCGTTATATGGGCGGGTGTTGAGTTTTGGGCAAAACAGCAAATAGAGCAATGTCTGGAAAATGCATTGATTTGGGATTATGATGAAAATCGTTGTCGGGATGATTGCCTGAAATGGGGCGAAGGATTTGGCTGCATTAAATTGACAGCGGAAGAAACAGCAACCATCAAGGAATGTCGTTTTAAAACGGATTGCATCACTAATGATATGATACGTACAATCTGCTTGCGCAATGGCAAGGCTTATAATGAAGGCAACCGTAATTGTCGTTATGATTTTAAACCGGAATTGTGCTACAAGCTTTCCGGAACATGGACCTATCCCGAACTTTGTGATGAATAAATGAACTTATTTTCGGCGAAAATGGTTGATAATGCCATAAAACGTATTTAATTCTTGTTCCGTTAAGCGGCTACGCGTGAAAATATTGTGAAGATTACGCATGAGCGTCGGTCGCTTTTCATCGTCTTGAAGATTTTTGTAATCAGCAAGCGAATCTTCTAAAAAGTCAAGAAATTTAAACAAATGTTCTTTATCGGCCGGCGTGGTGGCGTTGGTGATAAATTGTTCGGCCGGCGTGTTGATTTGTGTTTTGTACCATTCATAACCGACCAGAAGCACAGCTTGAGATAAATTTAATGAGCAATGTTCGGGATTGAGCGGGATTTCAATAATGGCATCGGCTAAAGATATGTCATTGTTTTCTAATCCGGTCCGTTCAGGACCAAATAAGACTCCGCATTTCCCGTCGGCTTTTAGGGAATTATTAATCATTTCAGCTGCTTTTTCGGCGGTAAATACGCTTTTGATTTGATTGCGATGACGTGCCGTTGTCGCATATACTTCACTTAAATCAGCAACAGCTTCATGGATGGTGTTAAAAACGACGGCATTTTGTAATATTTTGTCGGCACCGGAAGATGCTGCCAATGCTTTGGGCGAAAGATGACTTTCGCGCGGGCAAACCAACCGCAATTCATATAAAGCGCAGTTCATCATAGCGCGTGCGGCCATACCAATATTTTCAGCCATTTGCGGATGAACCAAAATGATGATTGGCTGTGGTAAATGTTGTAAAGCCATAATTAGTCAGTTCCGAGAATATCCATGGTGTTAAACAGCAGATTGTTGAAATCTAATCCGGTGTAATCTTCCATGATATTATAAACGCTGGAAAACATCAGGCTTAACGGATCATCACCGGCGTTTGAGGTAACGTCTTGAAGGCTTTCTTGCAGCGTTTCTTTATAATCGGCGGGCATTTCTTTTATTTTTTGGTCGTAGGAATCCGGAATGTTGTATCCCATGTTGCGCAGATGTTCAAGCATGACAATCATGTTGTGACGGTTAACTTCCGGTGCAATCATTTCTTGTCCCATCGCGGTGGTATAAGTTGTGGCTTCACCAATGTAGTTTAGTTTTCCGTGCTGGCCGCTGCCGCGCCATGTGCGGACGCCGCTGCGGTCCCGTGCACGCGCCCATGGGTCAACCGGCAAAATATCGCCGTTGGTAGGGCCTTGATTGTAAATCGGAGAATCTACAATATCACCGCCGGTTCCGTTGCCGATATCTTCACCGAAATAACCGTCATTGGGCGCCGGTGGCTGTGGAATCCAAGGATTGGCCGGCAATTGAGCGTACGCAGTTGCTACGCATAGATTGAATGCAAAAGCGGCTGATAGTATTGATGAAATCTTAATCATGGCAATCTCCATTTAGGCAGCGCATTTTATCATATAACCTTATTATATCACAAAAATAATAAAAGAACAGTTACAATATTGTTGCATTTTAATTTTTATTTTTTAACCGGTTTATTTCCTGCTGCAGATGTTTTATCTGAAGTTGCAACTTTTTTATTTCCTCATCTACAGGGTCGGTTTGGTTTTTATCAACTGCATAAGCGTAAAAGCCTTTAGACGAATCGGATTTTTTTTCGGTTTTATGTGCCGGTACGCCGACCACGGTTTCATTTTTGGCGACGTTTTTAACCACAACGGCATTGGAACCGATTTTAACATTGTCACTGATTTTAATCGGTCCCAGAATTTGGGCGCCGGAACCTATAATCACATTGTTGCCGATGGTCGGATGGCGTTTGGTCATAACTTTTCCATTTTTATCAAAAACCGTAGTTCCGCCTAGTGTAACATCATGGTACATTGTAACGTTGTCGCCAATTTCGGCGGTTTCACCAATGACCACGCCCATACCGTGATCTATAAAGAAGCCTTTACCGATGCTTGCTCCGGGGTGGATTTCAATACCGGTTAAAAAGCGTGTGACCTGCGAGAAAAAGCGTGCCGTTAATTTCCAGCCTTTTTGCCAAAGCCAATGGTTGAGGCGGTATAAAGCTATAGCATGGAAACCGGAGGAAAACAACGCGGCCTGAAAACGCGAACCAGTGGCTGGATCACGGGCGATGACTGAATCCAAATCTTCTAAAATCAGGGACTTGTTTTTTCTTTTCATTTTATGTATATTCCTCCGCAGGTTAACAATTTATTATGAATATGTATGATATTTTAATCAAAAAAAGTAAATTAATGATAAAAAGAGAATAATACATGGTTGAAGTTTTGTTTAACGGCCATGCCGGCCGATTGGAAGGGCGTTATCACAAAAGTGATTGTCCGAATGCGCCCATTGCTTTGATTTTGCACCCACATCCGCAATACGGCGGAACAATGAACAACAAGGTTGTATATAGTTTGTTTAGTTGCTTTAAGGATTTGGGTTTTTCTGTTTTACGCTTTAATTTTAGGAGTGTGGGGCGTTCTCAAGGACAGTTTGAAGACGGCCCCGGTGAACTTTCCGATGCAACGATAGCTTTGGATTGGCTGCAACATAATAATCCTGATGCACGTCAATGCTGGATTGCGGGTTATTCCTTCGGCGCATGGATTGCTTTGCAACTCTTGATGCGGCGTCCGGATATCAATAATTTTATTGCCGTTTCACCGCCGGCAAATGAAAAAGATTTTTCTTTTCTTGCACCTTGTCCAACTTCCGGTTTGATTGTTCAGGGCGGCATTGATGAAATCGTTAACCCTCAACAAGTGACGACTTTAGCAAAGCGGTTAAATATGCAACGTAATGTTGCCGTTGATTTTGCCATGATTGAAGAGGGCGACCATATGTATAACAATCATTTGGTGGATTTATACAAGGTGGCAGGCAATTATATTTTAGATGTTTTGAGTCGTAAAGCACCGTCAAAAAAACGCCGTGGGCGACGTAAAAAATCCGAAACAGGTGAAAATACCATGCTTTTGGAGGCCGAAGATGCCGCAATGGCAAGTGAGGCGGATGATAATGATGAGGATATGTTTTTATGATATTGCAAAATGCCGCTGATGCCTTGGTTGTGCTTGACAATTATCTGGCACAGGTTTTGCAGAGTTTTGATAAAAACGAACATAAGAGCGAATCGACCGCCGAAAGGGCGTGGTTGATAAAAAAAGGGCATACTCATCCGTGCGAAGTGCATCAACAAATGTTAAATCTGATGCAACAGTCGGAAATTGCTACGGATATCAAAAAGTACGGCGCGGACGAAACAAAATTGGAAATAATTGCTCTTTTGCATGATTTGGGGCGATTGCATGAAATCAATCCACAAAGCGGAAAGTTCCAAAGGATACAAGATGTTCAGCCGTGCAGTCATGGCGATTTGAGCGCTCAAATGTTGCGAGAAGCCGGTGAAGATGATTGGGAAATTCTGTTGCCGGTTAAATATCATGATAGATATGATTGCAAAAAGAATCTTTTTGCAGATGCAGACTACCAAAAACTTCCGAATGTTGAACGCGAACGTATTTACTTTATGTGGCGTTTGTTAACGGATGCCGATCGGTTGGGAAATTTTGCGGTGATTGCAAAAATCGGGTTGCAAGGTATGTCCGAATTATTTGATAACAGGCTACATTCTTATGCTAAAATAAGCTCTGAAATACAAAACGCTATTATGGCAGGGAATTTTTTCTCCGAGGGAAGTTTTGATTGGCGGCAAACGTATGCTGATGTATGGGTGGTTATTATGGATATGATTACCTTATTGCATTTTGATTATAGTCGGCAGGTTTTTATCAAAAATTATCTTCCGCAGATGAAAAATTTTTTGTTTCAAGAAATAAAACAAGCGCCGGCAACGGAAGGAGAACGAGCCGATGCTTTTGCTTTTTTGCAGCGTTTTTATGAGAAACTAAATAAAGAATACATCAGATTTTGATTTTATCTTTAAAGTGTAAAAAAAGCGCCGAAATGGCGCTTTTTTAAGTTTGTTATCTTCTGCGCAGAAAAGATGGAATATCCAGATTTTCCATATCTTCATCATTAGAAGAAACCAAATCTTCCGGTTCTTCGGCATTAAAACGCGGTGAAATCGGTTCAGAATATTGTTCCCGACGATTTTTACGCGCACGGGATATGCCCAAAATTTTATCAATAAAATTAGGCTTATCTGCCGGCGGTTCATTGATAATTTCTTTTTCTTCGGATTTGCTGGAGAAAATATTTTCCTGTTCAGGGAACAAAATCGGTTCTTCCTCAATGGTACTGACAGAAGTTTTGCTTACAAAAACATCCTTGTCATCAGGAATGAAATTTTCAAAGCGTTCGTTTTCTGTATTGTTATATTCGGATTGAGGGGTTTTATTGATGATGGCACTGAATAAGGCCGAAGCTTGAGGTGTTTCCGGCATTACTTTAGATTTTTCCAACATATCAAAATCTTCAAATTTGGAAAAATCGGCCGATGCATCAAGATTTTCTTCAGTGTTTTCTTCGGCAGGAGATTCTTGTGGAAGATTTTGATCGTCAGGTGCGCTGATATCTTGTGACGATGGTATAGATTCATTGAATTGCGGTTCAGACTGCGTGTTTTCGGATGAAACGATCTCATCGGCAATCGTGTGGCTGTTGGCGGCAAAGCGCTCCAAATTAGCCTCCATATCCGAACTATTGGTCGGTGCGGCAATATCTTGTTCGGTCGCCGGCATATAGCTGGCATCAATGTAGGCTGCCGAGTTATTCAACTTTTCTTTCATACGGGAACCGGGGCGGCCGTCTATACCGGTTACCACGATTGAAACCCGAATTTTTCCGGCAAGCGAATCATCGTAACTGGAACCGAAAATAATGTTGGCATCATCATCAACTTCTTGTTTAATAATGTTGGCGGCTTCATCAATTTCCATCAAGGTAATATCGTTGCCGCCGGTGATGTTGATAAGAACACCTTTGGCGCCTTTCATGGAACAGTCATCCAACAACGGATTGGAAAGGGCTTGTTCGGCAGCTACCCGAGCGCGGTTTTCACCTTCGGCTTCGCCTGTTCCCATGATGGCCTTTCCTTTATCTTCCATAATGCTTTTGATGTCGGCAAAATCAAGATTAATCAAACCCGGCATCATCATCAAATCCGTGATGGAACGTACACCGGAATACAAAACATTATCGGCCATCAAAAAAGCATCGGCGAGTGTTGTATTTTTATCGGCAATTCGGAACAAATTTTGGTTAGGGATAATAATGATGCTATCTACTTCTTCAGTAAATTTGGCCACAGCGTCTTCTGCGGTTTCCATTCTTTTTTTGCCTTCAAAATCAAATGGTTTTGTGACAACGCCAACTGTTAAGATGCCTTTATCTTTCGCAATTTTTGCCACAACAGGAGCTGCTCCGGAACCCGTACCGCCGCCCATTCCTGCGGTTATGAAAACCATATTGGAACCTTCAAGTTCTTTTTCAATTTCTTCTTTAGCTTCTTCAGCGGCCATTTTTCCGATTTCCGGACGTGCGCCGGCGCCTAGTCCCTGTGTGATTTCCAAACCGAGCTGAATTTTTCGTCCGGCTGATGAATGTGCCAGAGCTTGAGCATCGGTATTTGCCACGATAAAATCTACGCCTTCCAAATTTTTGGCAATCATGTTATTGACGGCGTTACCACCGCCGCCACCAATTCCGATAACGGCGATTCGGGGTTTTAAATGGGTAATGTTGGTATCTGCTACTGACAAGTTAATGGACATAAGTGTGTTACTCCCCAAAAAATTCTTTTCATTATGTGCAGAATATAAAAAATAAATTAAGTTTTGGTTACCAAAGCTTAATATCCGCGCTTAAAACATGTTTTGAATCAGAAATTTTGTTTAAACCAACTTAAAATCTTGTTAAATCCGCCAATTTCCACGGATTGGCGAGTGGATAATTTTACCGGTTTTCGTTCATTGTAATTCAGTGCAAATAACAACATTCCTAGCGCAACGGAAAAAATCGGATCATATAAGGTTTTGGGAATACTCGGAATATTGCGCGGAATGCCCAATCGCACTTGTTTGTCAAGCACCAACGCTGCAACATCACGGATGCCCGGAAGCTGGCTGGTGCCGCCGGTTAAAACAACACGATGGCTTGATAAGTCTTTTAATCCATGCTCGTTTAATTTGTGTCCGACCATTTCAAATATTTCTTCTACACGCGGGGCGATGATGTTAATCAAATCAGATTTGTGAATTTGGCGGATGGAGTTGTCGTCTTCTTCGCCGACGGGATACACATTGATGCTTTCAGTTTCATCCTGACTTATCAAAAATGCACATCCATGACGGTTTTTCAAGTCTTCGGCGTGAGCGAAAGAGGTTGTCAACCCCCAAGCAATATCATTGGTGATGTTGTTGCCTCCGACGGGAATCGTGGAAAAATGAATCGGAAATCCGTTTTTAAAGGTGGCGATACTTGTTGTTCCACCGCCGATATCTACAATCGTCGCGCCGATTTCTTTTTCATCGTCAACCAGACAGGCTAGACCAGATGCGTATGCGGAAAAAGCACGTTCGGCAATTTCCAAATGTGCGTTTTCAATAACTGCTGATAAATTTTTATACAGCATGGAAGGGTAAAAACCCAACATCACGTCCAAACTCAAATTATCACCGAAGATGTCGCGCGGATCTTTAACGGGTTCGCCTTTATCAATCCGATAATTGGTAGGTAAGCAATGAATCAGCTCATTATCGGCAAGATTGATTCGCGCTGTACATTTGGCAATCAGTTTTTCTATGTCTGTTTCTGATACGGGGCGGTTCTTGTGAAGGGAGACCGATGCATCGCGTATCAAGCTGCGCGTTTTTTCACCCGAAACGTTAATGATGACACGGCTTATTCTTTCATTGGCCATTTGTTCGGCAGTTTCAACGGCATTGCATACGGACAGAGTCGCTTGATTGATATCGGTAATGATGCCGTTTTTGATGCCATGAGAGGCGTTATAGCCATGGCCGACGATTTCAATTCTTTTATCCCGACCAATATGGGCAATCAAACAGCATACTTTAGATGATCCGATATCCAAAGTTGCCAAAGTTGAAGGCCGGTTAAAAGAATGATTCACTTGTTCCTCCTAAAGTTTTTGCTTAACCAGAAGTATTGGTATCATCTATGGTGACACTTATCTTATTTTGATAGCGTAAATCAATGATGGTTAATTTACGTTTAAGAAGGCCGTGTTTTAAATTGATGTCGTTAAATTTTTCCCATGCTTGCTTGAGATTTTCTTCAGGAAGTTTGATGGTTATTCCGTCTTTGATGTCATCAACAATAACATCCCAACGTCGGTTGGCATGTAAAACGGCGGCTTTGATGCGTTGATTTAACTCGGGCGTGGTTGAGGTTATTTTCAACAAATCGTTTATTTTTTCCGGCGCCTTGCGGCCGACAATAATTAAAATCGGTTGGTGCGGCGTATAGGCGGCATCTATCAATTTGCCGGTTGTATCTACGGGGTAAAATCGGTTGCCGTATTGCCATAGGGCGATTACTTCTTTTTCTTCAAGTTTTATTTGCAAAACATTTGGGAAAAAACGACGTTTGACACTGGCATTTTTTACCCACGGCAATTCTTCAAGCTTGATTTTGAGCTCTTGCAAATCAGTTTCCAAGATATTGTTATTGCGGGTTAAACCAATTTGATTGCGCAAATCCTGAAGATTTGTTTTTTGCCGTCCTTGAATGAGAATATCGTCTATCGCCCAGCCGTGTTTTAAGGTGATTTCATAAAAGCGGTACATCAGATTGTCAAATTTTTTATTAATTAAATCATCTCGGAAGGTGACTAATATCAAAGCGCAAGCCGCAATCAAAGATAACATCAACACATTTCCCAAAAAGCGTTGCGGTGCTTGCGCCTGAAGCATAAGCCGTTTTTTGCTTTGAAGCGGTTTTTCCCGCTTGTTTTGCGTAATTTTTTTGAAGATGCCGCCAATCATGATTTATTTGCCGATTCCTATTTTTTTAATTTCCCATTCCAAAGTTATGGAAGTTTTTTCTTTGACTTTGGATATAATTGTGTCGCCCAATGTTTCTATATCAGCGGCAGTAGCTTTGCCGGTATTGATTAAAAAATTGCAATGTTTTTCCGAAACTTTGGCACCGCCGATTTGTAAATCGGCACAGCCGGATTTTTTGATGAGTTCCCAAGCTTTTAACCCTTCCGGATTCTTAAATGTTGAGCCGGCGGTTTTTTCATTATACGGCTGGTTTTTTATACGATATTGTCGGTGTTCTTCCAAAATTTTGGCAATGGTTTCGGGGGTGCTTTTTTCGGTTTTTAATGTTACGGAGATGATAATCCAATCATCGGGGAAAAAGCTATTGCGATAAGATAGCTGAAAATCAGCCGGCGGGATGTCTTTTACTTCCCCGTTGTCGTTGATTATGGTGGCACCGATTAATACATCTTTGATACATTTGCCAAAACATCCGGCGTTGGTCTTAATAGACCCGCCGATGCATCCGGGGATGGAACATAAAAATTCCAATCCGCCAAGCTTGTTGGTAAGCAAAACTTTTTTCAGGTCAATATTTTTGACTCCGGCAAAACAGGTAATAGAGTCGTTGTTTATATTAATTCGGCGAAACCATGGCGCGTCAAGTTTGATGACCACGCCGGGAATACCGCCGTCGCGTACCAAAAGATTAGAACCGCCGCCGATTAGACTTAACGGAATGTTATACGGACGCCGCATCAAAAAATGACGCAAATCTTCCAAGTCTTCGGGAAAAAACATCACTTCCGCCGGTCCTCCGACACCAAACCATGTATATTTGCTTAAAGGCACGTTTTTTAAATATTTGCCGCGTACTTCCGGCAGCATATTCGTCCATGATTTCTTAAATAAATTATCAAACATTGTTTTGTTCCTCTTAAAACGATCCGTCTTTATCTTCGGCAGACGAGTTTTTCCGTGTGATTGCCAGTAGCATACCAATGGTGATGGCTGATGCAAACAGCGATGAACCGCCGTAAGATATGAAAGGTAGCGTCATGCCTTTTGTCGGCATTAAATGCAACGATGAGGCCATGTTAATTATACTTTGCAGACCGAGCGAAGCGGCCAGACCGGCCGAGGCGTATATTATAAATAAGTTGTTGTCTTTTAATGACAGCAAAAGCGAACGTATGACAATAATGCCAAAAAGGGTGATAATGATAAGACATAACCAGATGCCGAATTCTTCACCGGCAACCGAGAAAATGAAATCTGTGTGCGCATCGGGCAGATTTAATTTGACGACGCCTTCACCGGGGCCGCGGCCCAAAAGGTTGCCACTTTCAAACGATTCTAAAGATTTACGCACTTGATAACCCAGATTATCGCCGGAAGCCAAAAACTGCTGTACACGATCATGTACGTGATCAAAAGTAAAATAAGCTCCGACGGCTCCGGCAACAGCAATCAAAATCAATACGGCAACCAATATTATTGGTAAACCGGCTAAAAACAACTGAAAACCCCAAATGCATGAAACGACAATCGTCATACCGACATCAGGCTGCATTAAGAGTATTCCGGCTGTTAAAGCGAACAGTCCGGCAGACAGAACACCGCCGGGAAAATCTTCAAATTTTTTACTACCATCCAACAGCCACGCCGATACGACGACAAAAGTCGGTTTGATAAATTCGGAGGGTTGCAATGAAAAACCAAAAATGCGTATCCAACGTGATGCACCTTTGGTTTCATAGCCGGCAAACAGTGTGATAAGCATTAAGAGAAGTGTTAAAACGTAGCCGATAATGGCAATGCGACGAATGGTTTTTAGTCGTTGAAAAGATAGGGCTAAAATAATTAATGACGAGACGCCGATAAAGACGATTTGCCGTTTGATGAAATGATAATCGTCAAACCCGATGCGGCGGGCAACGGAAGGACTGGCTGAAAAAACCAAAAATGCGCCGATAAATATCAAGACCAGCGTCAAACTCAATGTGACCTTATCAACGGTCCACCACCAGTTTGCCAATCGGCTACGGCTTAATCTTGAAAATGCAAACACTTTTACCTCCCAGATCTATAATTAAATAAGCGCAGCCAATCCGAGCAGGGCAAATACAAATCCAGCCAACCAAAAACGAAGAACAATCGTCGTTTCTTTCCAACCAAGCTGCTCAAAATGATGATGTATCGGCGCCATTTTGAAGAAACGTTTGCCGGTTTTTTTGTACCAGAAAACCTGAATCATCACCGAAAGTGTTTCAATAACAAACATACCACCGGCAACGGCGAGTAAAATTTCTTGTTTAACGATGACGGCTACTGTTCCGAGCAGAGCGCCCAACGCAAGCGATCCCGTATCGCCCATAAAAACCTTTGCTTTTGGTGCGTTAAAGCGTAAAAAGCCCAAACAAGAGCCTATCACTGCGGCGCAGACAACGCAAATTTCGGCACTACGGGGAATGTAAACAAAAGAAAAATCTTCAGCAAGAGGTGAGCCGGTGATATAAGCGATAATGACAAAAAATGAAAATGCAAGAATTAATAAACCGGAAGCCAGACCATCCAAACCATCGCTTAAGTTCACACCGTTGGAAGCGCCGGAAATGACAATGACGGCGAAAGGAATGTAAAGCCAAGAAAGATTAATTACGGTTTTAAAATAAGGTATGGAAAGAACGGTGTCTGCCGCGTTGGGGGTGGCGGCGGTAATGATGGTGACGGCGGCAACGGCGGTCATAAATTGAATAAACAATTTGGCTTTTGCAGTTAAAGCGTTTGGTGTCTCTTTGGTGACTTTAATATAATCGTCAATAAAGCCGGCCGCGCCGTAAATTAACATTACAAGTAAACTAACCCATACAAAATGATAAGTGATATTGGCAAACAAAACAATGGACATTGCTGCCGTGCCTAAAATCAGCAGGCCGCCCATGGTCGGGGTGCCTTGTTTGGTGGCCAAATGGCTCTGCGGTCCTTCGGCACGTATCGGTTGGCCATGATGTTGGTGACGGTGTAATAATGATATAACACGGCCGCCCAAGAGCAAAGATAGTAAAAGTGCGGTCAGAAAAGCTGCGGAGGCACGGATTAAAACCGGTATTTCAATTTGTTGCCATAATAAAAGCATTGTTGTTGTTCCTTTATGAATTGATTATCAAAAACAGGATAAACGCAAATATTAAAATAAGTCTTAATGTTAGATGGTTTTTCAGTTTGTCTTCCGGCTTGTATATAACTTTAAAAGCATTTGAAATTTTGTATGCGGCTGTTATGCTTTAATTCAGATAAAAAAGGAGAAAAAACAATGACAGTTGTTGCCGTGTGGTGCCGTCATAAAGATGATAATGTTATCGGAATCGGTGCAAATATTCCGTGGCGGGTGTCTTCTGATTTCAGGCGTTTTCGCCGTTTGACCGAAGGGCAGAATCTGATTGCAGGGGAAAAAACTTATGAAAGTTTTCCTAACAGAACGTTGCCAAACCGAAAGATATACATCTTGAGCTTTAATCCGGATTATGAGGTGAGCGATACACAAAATCATTTTGTTGTCAATGATGTCAAAGAATTTCAAGATATTGACGGCGTGTTTTATTTGGCGGGCGGTGCCGGTGTGTATAAAACTTTTATGACTGCAAATGCAAAACTTTTGCCGGATATTGTGGTGGATAGTATTTATCAGGGCGAGCTTAATTCGGAACTTAAAGGCGAAAAAATTGATATCACGCCTTGTGTGGAGACAATGCATAAGAAATATCAGAAAATTTCAAAAGATTATGAAGAAGACGGCGTAATTACGTCGGTTTGGCTTAAAAAAGGCGATTTTGTGGATTGCTCGGTAATTAAACATATCTTTAATGCAATTGAAAACAAAGGGGAAAAATAATGCAACAATATCTTGATTTGCTACGTGATGTGATGGAAAACGGCGTGGATAAAATGGATCGTACCGGTGTGGGAACACGTTCGGTTTTCGGCCGGCAGATGCGCTTTGATTTGAACGCCGGTTTTCCGCTTTTGACCACGAAAAAGGTTCACTTAAAAAGCATTATTTACGAACTTTTGTGGTTCATCAAAGGCGATACCAACGTTAAATATCTGCAAGACAACGGTGTGCGTATTTGGAATGAATGGGCTGACGAAAACGGAAATTTGGGGCCGGTTTACGGCTCACAATGGCGCAATTGGAACGGCGAGGGGATTGACCAACTTGCCAATGTGATTGAAACTTTGAAGAAGAATCCCAATGACCGACGAATGATTGTTTCGGCATGGAATGTCGGTAAAATCAAAGATATGAAACTGCCGCCTTGCCACATGATGTTTCAATTTTATGTGGCAAATGAAAAACTTTCATGCATGCTTTACCAACGCTCGTGCGATATGTTTTTGGGCGTGCCGTTTAATATTGCCTCGTATGCGTTGTTGACGATGATGATTGCCCAAGTTTGCGGTTTAAAACTCGGCGAGTTTGTGCATACGTTGGGCGATACGCATATTTATCACAATCATTTTGAACAGGTAAAGGAACAGTTGAGCCGGACGCCTTTGAAGCTCCCGACCATGAAACTTAATTCGGATATTAAAGATATTAACGATTTTAAATATGAGGATTTTGAATTGGAGGGTTATGAAAGTTACGGCGTATTGAAAGGTAAAGTTGCGGTATAATTTGTTTCATATCAACCGATAAATACGGATTTGTTATCAAAAAACAACCGCAGACTTTAATGCCGGCGGTTGTTTTTTTGCGCGTGAATCATAAAAATTTGTTTTTTATCAGACGGAGTTTGTGCGTCGTTTTATACCAATACATAATGTTGTATAACTGCAGGACAATCTTTTTGGCGGAAATGTCAGTTAACGATTTATTATTTAATGTTTTTACGATTTTTTTGCCGTCTTGATAGGTGTAACGGTCAAGATGACACAGAATAAAACGAGCGACACTTTCATTGTCAGGGTAGAACAATGTTAAATCATAACATTGTTTCGGATTGTTTTTCTCAACAATTTCCAACAAACGGTATTCGGCATCGGCAAACGGGATATCCAGTCTCAAAATTGTCGTTGTAAAAGTTACAATCTCTTTGGTTATCGGCGTGAAAACCTCATCGTGTGATCCCTGATAGTCAAGCAGATAACCGGCAAAACCGTTTAAACGCTCTTGAAAATCCGTTATCAGATAATTTAATTCCCGCCCAGAAAAAGGCCATGTTTCATATGGTGCAACATCTTGCAAAAGGCGGCGAATATCGGCGCGAAGTTCGCCTTGTTCTTCTAATGACAGATAAGGGTTGTTTTTCCTTATCACGGCATATTCTTGTAAGTTCATAATATAAGAATTATTGGTTATTGTTTCGCATTATAATTTTTTGGTTGTTTTTGTCAATGAAAAATATTTTCAGACCTTTGAGGAGCGATGGTGAAAAATCGTTGAAAAGGCTTAAAAAATGCTTGCAATTTTTGCATAATATGCTATCAAACAGGCAGAATTTATTTCTAACTTCAAAAGGCCGGAAGATCAGGCGTTAAACCGTCTTGAACGATGGCTTTTTTTATTTGTGTAACTTAAAACTTTTAAGGATGCTTAAATGTCAGATGTAAAAATGAAAATGATGGACGGCAACGAAGCGGCCGCTTCGGTTGCCCACCGCATGAACGAAGTCTGCGTCATCTATCCGATTACCCCGTCTTCACCGATGGGCGAATGGGCTGACGCGTGGTCGGCTGCCAAGCAGAAAAACCTGTGGGGCGTTGTGCCGGAAGTTCAGGAAATGCAGTCCGAAGCCGGTGCGGCAGGCGCATGCCACGGTTCTATTCAGGCCGGTGCTTTGACCACCACCTTTACGGCTTCGCAAGGCTTGCTCTTGATGATTCCGAATATGTATAAAATCGCCGGCGAATTGTCGCCGTTTGTGATGCATGTCGCCGCGCGTTCGTTGGCTTATCACGCTTTATCAATTTTCGGCGATCATTCCGACGTGATGGGCTGCCGCCAGACCGGTTTTGCCATGCTTTGCTCCAACTCGGTTCAGGAAGCGCATGACATGGCCGCGATTGCCCAAACCTCAACGTTACGTTCACGGGTGCCGTTCATGCATTTCTTTGACGGTTTCAGAACGTCGCATGAAATCAAAAAAATCAAACTGCTCTCCGATGATGATTTGCGGGCAATGCTGGAAGGCGTTGATTATTCTTTCAATGCAAAGCATGCTCTGCGTCCGGAAAAACCGGTCATTCGCGGTACGGCGCAAAACCCTGATGTCTTTTTCCAAGGTCGTGAAGCGGCTAATCCGTATTACAAAAAAGTTGAAGGCATTGTGCAAGAGGAAATGGACAAGTTTGCCAAGATTTCCGGTCGTCAGTACCATGTGGTGGACTATGTCGGCGCAGCTGATGCCGAAGAAGTTATCGTCATCATGGGTTCCGGCGGCGAAACGGTTGAAGAAACCATCGCTTATTTGAACGCCAACGGCGGCAAATTCGGTGTGATGAAAGTGCATCTGTATCGTCCGTTCCCCGAGGAATCTTTCTTAAAAGTTCTGCCCAAGTCGGTTAAGATGGTTTCGGTTTTGGATCGTACCAAAGAATCCGGCTCTACCGGCGAACCGCTCTATCTGGATGTGGTGGCGACGTTGAGTCAGGCTTATGCCAACGGCAAAATCGCCTCTATGCCGAAAATTGTCGGCGGCCGTTATGGTTTATCTTCAAAAGAATTTACGCCGGGCATGGTCAAGGCGGTGTTTGACAACGGTTTGTCCGCCAACCCGATTAACGGCTTTTCAGTCGGTATTACCGATGATGTCAGCAAAACCTCTTTGCCTTATGATGATTCAATAGATACCGAGCCTAAAGATGTGGTACGCGCCGTGTTTTATGGTTTGGGTGCAGACGGCACGGTCGGTGCTAACAAAAACTCAATTAAGATTATTGCCGAAGATGCCGGTAAATACGGGCAGGGCTATTTTGTGTATGACTCACGCAAATCCGGTTCCATGACCACATCGCACCTGCGTTTTTCGGATAATCCGATTAAGTCGGCTTATCTTATCAGCAAGGCTGATTTTGTGGCTTGCCACCAGTTTCCGTTTATGAACAAAGTGGATATTTTGAGCATTGCCAAGCCGGGGGCAACTTTCTTGTTGAATGCGCCTTATGAGGCTGACGAGGTTTGGAATCATTTGCCGATTGAAGTTCAGGAAGAAATCATTGCCAAGAAACTGCAATTTTATACAATCAACGCGGTTGAAGTGGCACGCGCCACCGGTATGGGGCAACGCATCAACACCGTGATGCAAACATGTTTCTTTGCGATTTCCAACATCCTGCCCAAAGACGAGGCAATAGACCAGATTAAGGCAGCGATTAAGAAAACTTACAGCAAGAAGGGTGATGCCATCGTGCAGAAAAACTTTGAAGCGGTGGATGCTTCTTTGGAACATCTGCATAAAGTGGAATATCCGTCAAGCGTAACCTCAAGCTTCCACCGTCAGGCGCCGGTTCCGGCCGATGCTCCGGAATTTGTCAAGAAGTTGACTGGCGAAATGATTGCCGATCGCGGCAACCAACTTCCGGTTTCGGCTTTTGCCGAAGTGGTGGACGGCACATGGCCGACAGGCACCACGCAATATGAAAAACGTTGCATTGCTACCGAAGTTCCGGTTTGGGATCCGGATACATGTATTCAGTGCGGCAAATGCTCTTTGGTTTGCCCGCATGGCGTTATTCGTATGAAAGTGGCAACCGAAGCTGAATTGCAGGGTGCTCCGGCAAGCTTTAAATCCGCCGATTATAAAGGTAAGGAATTTGCTGGCAAGAAGTTTATTTTGCAGATTTCTCCGGAAGATTGTACCGGTTGCGGATTGTGCGTTTCGGCTTGTCCGGCACGCAACAAAGCAGATGCTTCAAAACGCGCCATCAATATGGATCATATTGAAAATCATTTGGAAGCGCAGAAAGCTAACTGGAAATTCTTTGAAAAACTGCCGTATGTCAAGAGAACGGAAGTTGTTAAGAATCTGCCGAAGACAACCCAGCTTATTCAACCGTTGTTTGAATATTCCGGTGCTTGCGCCGGCTGCGGCGAGACGCCTTATGTCAAACTTTTGACTCAGTTGTTCGGTGACCGTATGGTTATCGCCAACGCAACAGGCTGCTCTTCCATTTATTCGGGCAACCTGCCGACCACGCCTTATACCAAAGATGAAAAAGGTCATGGTCCGGCATGGGCAAACTCTTTGTTTGAAGACAATGCCGAGTTTGGTTTGGGCATGCGTTTCTCTATTGATCAGGAAACCAGCGTTGCCAAATCTTTGCTGGAAGGTCTGAAAGACAAAGTCGGTTCGGAATTGGCTGATAAAATTTTGAACAATCCGCAAACAACCGATGCTGAAATTGACGCTCAACGCGACAATGTCAAAGCCTTGCGTGCCAAACTTTCCGGTATGGACGGCGAAGATGCCAAGCATTTGGATGTTTTGGCTGATTATCTGATTAAGAAATCGGTCTGGATTTTGGGCGGCGACGGCTGGGCTTATGATATTGGTTTCGGTGGCTTGGATCATGCCATTGCCTCGGGAAAGAATATCAACATTCTGGTGATGGATACCGGTGTGTATTCCAACACAGGCGGTCAACAATCTAAAGCCACGCCGATGGGCGCTTCAGCCAAGTTTGCAACTGCCGGCAAAGCTTTGCCGAAGAAAGATTTGGGCATGATTGCCATGTCTTACGGCAATGTTTATGTGGCGCAAGTTTCTTTCGGTGCTAACGATATGCAGTTGATTAAAGCCTTAAACGAGGCGGAAGCTTATGACGGTCCGTCCATTGTGATTGCTTACTCACACTGCATTGCCCAAGGCTTTAATCTGGCCGAAGGTATTGAGCATCAGAAGAACGCCGTTGAAAGCGGTTCTTGGCCGTTGTATCGCTACAATCCGGAAAATATCAAAGAAGGCAAAGCGCCGTTGATGTTGGATTCTAAAGCGCCGACCAAACCGCTGGCCGACTATATGGCTAATGAAACGCGTTTCCAGATTGTCAATAAAGCCAATCCGGAACGTTATGAAATGCTTTTGAACAAAGCACAAGAAAACGTTAAAGAAAAACGTCAATTGTTAGAACATATGGCCGAACTTAAAGTTGCCGAATAAGGCGGTTTAATGTAAAAAAAAAGCTCTCTGTACGGAGAGCTTTTTTTTAATTGTTTTGGTATTTTGTTTCAGATGATTGTTAAATTGAGGGTGATATGTTGACATGAAAAAAGAAGTCTTTATGATGGCATATGTAACGAAATTATTTATTAAAAATTATTTGTATGAAAAAAATTAAACGGCACATTCCAAAATCTAAAAAAGTTGTTACACCCTTGCCGATAGTTTATAAAGTCGGTAAGAAACACTATGAAGTTGCTCCGTATCTTGATTTGAAGCGCAAAGAACAAGTATGGGGCATTGAAGTGGTTGGGATTTGGTGGAAAAAAATCCATGAAGGCCATGGAAGTTGGTATTTGGCTCAAGAGTGCGGAAGTGAAGAACTGAAACTTCCCGATGTTCGGAAGCTTGTTTTGTTGCGTAATTATATTGCTGATTTTAATTCAACCGTGCATCTATTGCAAGTTTACGGTCTTAAGGCCGAAGGTCTTGAAATTTCCAACTATCAGGGGTTTTATTGGGCAGATGATATTTCCCAAAGCTGCGGTGTTTATATCGGTACGGATTACAGCGTCGTGCGAGATAAAAATGATTTCGGTCACATTCGTCTGGTCCGAAACCCTTATTAAATGTTATGTGATGTTAAAAAATCTCCGTATTACCGGAGATTTTTTAATTTTTGGAATATTGTATAATTATAATTCTCGTCCACGTTTTGGCGATAATGCCGGCGTTTGCATTATCGGCTCAAGTTTCTTTTTGGCTAAAATTTTACGCCGAATAATACTGCTGTAACGGTGAGCAATTTCATTGATGCCATTAAAGCGTTCTTTTTCTGCCAGAGTTAGGCGGGAGAACTTATAATTAATCACTTTAGAAGCGTTTTCATCCGTCTCATTAAAATCGGTTTCAAGTTTGCCTAATAAACGCAAAAAACTTAATTTATTGATTTCATTATCGGCAGAAAAAGCTGTTTCAGGGTTAAAGGTATCATAAGATTCAACCAAGTATTCTTTCTGAATAAATTGTCGGCATTGATCATATGTCCCGTCTTTATTATCCGGTTCAATCCTCAAAGGGCGGTATCCATCATCTTCAATACGACGTGCTTTGTCTAAAACCATCATATTATACTGGTGAATGCTATTTTCATTGATTTGACGAATGCGATTGTTCAGAATTTTTATTCTTGCTGTTTTTTGCCGCATATCTAAAGTATCTTCGGTTGTTGGCTTATTAGGCAAAGAGGCTTCTATTGTACGAACTTCTTCATAAATTTTGTGCGTGCGGAGATCAGCTTCGTACAATGCCTGAATTTTTAGTTGTAATTCCATGTCTAAAAGTTTATCGTCTTTTTTCTGATGTACAATCATCTTTATATCATAATATCTTTTGGCATTTTTGCTTAAGGGCAGGGTAAACCGATTGCGGATTTCATCTTTATTAATATAAAATTTTGCTTTCGGCGAATCATGATTGTGTGCAAGAACCTGTGTTATGCGTTCTACGCCTGATAGATATTTGCTGGTAATGGTTAGGCGGATAATATCATGCAAACGTTCATTGCTTTGCGGAATTGATTGTAATTTTTCGGCAAAAGCTTCGCGGTCTTCTTTCTCAAAAGCAAGGCGCGCAGCATTATAAAGCGCTGTTTGATATTCTTTTCCGTATTTTTTTTCAAGTTTTTCAATGGCACGGTCGGCACTTTTCATGCGAGGGAAGATGATGTAAATGGGGTTGTTGAATTTATCAACATATTCTAAACGCGTGCATGTGAAAGGGGTGACGGCTTTTAATCCGTAATCTATCGGATTTCCAGAATTGTCACAGTCAACTTTTCCACTTTCCAAATTAACGGAGCAAGTTCTTTCCGGCCGTCTGAACGTTTCATACAAAGTGCGGTAAACGTCACGGTAAACACTCATACCATCAGCATAGAAATTCAACAAATAATCGCGCTCTAGAGGCGAGATGCGATATTCATTGCAGGCTTTTTCAATTGTTTCAAGGTTTTCCGCATCAATTTGTTTTTGAATACGGTCAATTTCTTCCGTGGGAAGATTAACGACTTTTTTTACATCATATTCTTTTTGCATATCACTCTCAAATCTATTTTGTCTATTTTTTTGAATATGGCACAAAAAAAGTATTTTGGCAAGATGTTTTTTTACCGTTTTGCTTATTTGCATTGCATGTTTTAATATTTCGGTTTAAATTCAGTATCAGGAGGCATTATGGAACATAAGACAAACGTTCAAAGGATGTTGGATAAAAGCGGTGCATTGTATAAGTGTTATCATTATGATGCTGCTGCTGGTTTGAATGGGGAAGAAATTGCGACCGTATTGGGACAAAACCCGTTGCAGGTGTTCAAAACTTTGGTGACAGTGGCGAAATCAAGGCGATATTATGTTTTTATGATACCGGTGGCCAAAGAATTGGATTTGAAAAAGGCTGCCATATCCGTCAATGAAAAAAATTTGGAAATGATTAAGCAAAAAGAACTTTTGCCGTTAACCGGCTACGTTCATGGCGGATGTTCTCCGATTGGTATGAAAAAAGTTTTTCCAACCGTGATTGATTCTAGTGTTTGTGGTTTTGAAACGATAATTTTCAGCGCCGGCCGCATAGGTTTGCAGGTTGAAACAACTTTTTCTTGTTTGCAAAAACTTATATCCGTTAAAACAGCGGATATCTGTAGATGATATTTTTTTGCCTGTAACGTGACGGAGATATCATTATGTTCGGTACAAGAAAGAAAATTTGAACATCTTTGAGCAAAATTGTGCAATTTGATTATTGTTGCGCAAAATATTACATCTTGGTGCAAGACAATTTGCATCTTTAACCTTATTCTGAATATGGTTTTAATATTTAGAAAAGGAATGTAAATATGTTAGGAAGCGCAAACATCATTGTACAGTCCGGAAACAGCGGCGGGGAAGGCGCCACTGTAACCGCGGTTAACAAGACCGGCTCGGCGATTACATCGGGTGATAAGGTTTGGCTTAATACTTATAATCGTGTAAGTGACCCTGACCCAAAATTAGAGAATTATGATGTAGATAATTTTTATGGTGATAAAAATTACGTACCTGATATTTCTGGAAATATTTACTATGTAGATACTAATAGACAGGGAAATACTAGCTTTTATGCTCTCAATCCTGATGGTGAAACCTATGGTAATGCACAATCTTTACCTTATAATTCCGACTCACCAAATCATATACTTTTTAGAGAATCCGATGGACAATTAATATGGTTTGCAAGTGATCCAGCCTTGGGAGCTGCCCCAAAGGTATTAACAGAAACAGCTCTCATTAAAACATCAAGTAATAGTACTTGTTATCTAAATGAATTGTATGGGTATACTCATAGCTACCCTAAAATGAAATCGTTTGGTAAATGGATTTCCCAGGATAACTTTGAGCTTGACCCCTATACGATTATTCCAGATGGTATATCGGCAGATAATATTTATGAGCCTATAAGTGAAGTTTGGAAAGATTTGTCATCAACAAATACCTATTATTATCTTTATAGCTCAAATAATTCTTGTGATATTTATAAATTAATCATTAATGATGACGATAAGACTGTAACTATTTCTAAAACTTCCCAAGATTCTACGTTATATAATATAACATGGGCTTGGGTAACCTCTGATAATAATTATTTAATTTTAGGTTATAATAAGGCGGGTAATTTTACAATTACAACTCCGGTACCAGAATATCAGATAGCTTTGGCAAAAATTGAGAATGATGGAAGTTTGTCTATTGTTGATTCCTCTACTCTTGGAGAATTTGGCTCTATTCTATCTGGTTATAATGTAGTGTATAATAGATTTTGTAATATATTAATAGCCACCAAATATGGTGAAAATCCCGAAGTCTTAATGTTTAATTATAATACTGAATCAAAAGCCTTTGAGAAGCAAATTCTAAATATTAATTTACCTGAAAATATAACCACACAATCTGCTAATGGTATTTCAGGTTATGTCGGAAGTGATGGAAAAACCCTAATAGTACGATATGGGGTTTACCAGGATTCAAGCTGGCTTAGTAGTACTACGGTATACCGTCTAACTACTAGTGGAGAATCAACAGAAGCATTCTTATTCAAATCCTCTTTGGTTAACAATGATACCATAACAGGCTATGCCGCCGAAGATGCAGGAGTTGATGCAAGTTTTACGGCGAATGTGGCTTCAAAAAGCGGCGGCGGGGGAGACGACGAACCAGATTATCCTTATGTGGAACAGACTTGCCGACCTCTTGGCTCAAGCCAGCCGAGGGAAGTTTTATGAAAAGAAAGAATCTTTATAATGTTATACATGATTTGTACAAGAAAAGCGAAAACGACTCGCATTTTTATGTACAACAATGAACAGAATTGAACAATATGTTTTATCTGACGAAAATAAAAAAAACTAGGCTTTCCTAGGTTTTTTATTGGTGAGCCCGACGGGATTGGGTACTCCCGCTGTGCGGGTCCTCCTCGCGTCGTAAGGTTCAAACATCGCATTTTGCCAAGCGATTTGCTAGGCTCGATGCTCGTTTTCACCAACTTCCCGCTCCGAACCTATGGCTTCTTTCCGAGCCAGACTTACCAACAAAAAACCCCTCCGCAAGGGAGAGGTTTTTTATTGGTGATGCTTTCCACACCGTTTACGAACGGAATTTACTTGACTTTATTCCTAACAAAGCTAAACTATGCTGAATAAAATTAATAATTATGCATATGAAAATATTATTAGGTCTCATGTTGTGTTTTTTGAGTATACAAATATATCGAAAAACAGTAGAACAAAAAAAATTATTAAAAAAATTTCTAAACGGTTCTCAGTCCGTAATGATAAAAGTATTAAACAAATCTCTCAGCTTTCGGAAGCGTTACAGTTTTTTTCAACTTGATGACAGTGTTGCCGAATTGTGTTTTTTAGGAGAAGTATTGATAAATGGCGTATCCTATAAAGCCACCATTATTGCGCCACCACAAACAAACGTGGGAGAAACATATATAATGAACGGATATTATTATCCGAGTTCCCGGCTTTTTATACCCAGCAATGATAATATCTACACTTATAAAGTTAGAAAATACTTCATTCCTTACTTATTTCCCAAAGCAATCATGTATCGTAAATCCTCTAATTTTTAAAATTAGGGGATTTCAATTTTAAATCAGAACAACTCTTTGGAAAATAAAAAATTTCAGACTAACACGTTCGTAAAATCTTCCCAAAATGACATTTTCAAATTTACAACATTCGAACTAGGTTAAGTGCTTGAATTATAAAAGAAAAACGGCGGTTTTTATACCTGCCGTTTGAAATGGTGAGCCCGACGGGATTCGAACCCATGACCCTTTGATTAAAAGTCAAATGCTCTACCGACTGAGCTACGAGCCCTCAAATTGATGTGCTGATATATAGATGATAAAAATATAGGTGTCAATAAAAAAATAAAAAAAGTTAAAAAAAGTGAAATTGCTGTTTATTTATTAATAATTATATGTTATGTTCTTGTAAGATTATGGTGAAATTAATGTCTACAGAGGTTAAAATGGCTGAAAATAACGTACAAGAGACCACAAAAAGCAGATATGATATTTTGCAAAATGATAAAGGTGAAATCTTGCTGATTATTCAACAACGCAACGGCGGGCCTGAAAATCCGTTGTTTGTGTATGACGGATCACAATATGCACTTTTATACCGCGGTCAAGAAAGTACGGTTTATTTTGATGATATCGCCGAAGGTGCCCGTTCCCCTCTGAAATCCGTGACCTCTATGCAAATCGTGGAAATTAATAATGATGAGGCGGTCAGAGAGTATACAGTTCCGGTTAGAATCGTTAAGGATGTGAAATCACTGATGGATTAACGCTTAAATCCTCTTTTTTAAGGGGCTTGACGCCCCTTTTTAGTAGGTTTTCAAATGATTGCAAATATTGTTATATGCTTGTTGGCGTTGGGAGTTTTATCTTTGGTAAAAACACGCCGGCGTTATGCTTATGTCATTATCGCCGGTTCTTTTCTAGCGTTGGTTTTGTTGGCAATGTATTTTTTACGTTCTTGGACAGCCGGCATAGAAACCGAATTCTTGGTATTATGGGACAGCTCGGCTAGCGGTGATATCAAACTTGTTATCAATTCAATATCACGCAATTATGGTATGATCTTTCCTTTTTTTGTTATTGTATTGGCGGCACTGTTTAATAATCTTTTTTTCCGCTATGAAAAGAGAAAAAAAGCTTTTTCATCTTTGATGATTTTTATGCTCTGCGCCTTTATTATGCTCATATCCGGAGAAAATTTCGTTCAGATTATTACGTTTGTGTTTGTTATTGATATTTTAAGCCAAATTCTTATTCAAGATGTTCAAGCAAGTCGCCGTTACGGGATTTATAATTTGGTGGCCGATATGGGGCTGTTTTTGGTGTTCGCCTTGATGCGCGGCGAACTGGATAATTTGGATATGCCTTCGTTGATTGAATATTATAATGACGGACAATATCAAAATCTGATTATCATCGTGATGATGATTAGTTTGTTTATCAAGTTTGGTTTCTTTATTTTCCATAGTTATCTACTTGATTTGCAAAGTGCCAGATTTCATCGTCTGATTTTGATACCCTATCTGTCAACGCCTATGGTGGCATTGGTACTGTTTGTTAAGCTTAAACCTTTTCTTATTGAATCGGCACTTTTTTGTTTTGCGTTAGATATCGTTTTGGCCTTGACAATCTTGTGGGGAGCCGCCGGCGCCGTTATCATGAACAATTTGAAAGAAAAGACAATTTATTTTAGCATGATGGTTACTGCTTTGTTGGTAAAAGTGGCGGCAAATAAAACGTTTGAATGGAATATTGCATATTCATGGCTACTGATTTGCGGTTTTTTGTTTAACCTTTGTGTTTACTATCTGCATTATTATACGAATCGTGATAATACGTTGGCTTTTTTCCGCAAAACACAAGGAGTTGACACTTTGCCGTTGTATATTGTGTCTGGTGCGACAATGATTGTGATTGCGGCATTTTGTGCTTGTTTGGTAAGTTTCTACGTGCCGCAAAACAGGAGCTGGATATTGGGGTTTGGCTGTTTGTTTTTACCGGTTGCCGCTAATATGTTTAGCCGGTTGATAGGTACGGAAACCGATAAACCGGAATCGTTTGCTTTTCAAGCTACCGATTATCGTCCCGTTCCGGTATTGTTAATGATTTTTACCGTTTCGGCTTTATCGGCGGTTGTCGCACATGCTGCATGGAAAACGGCCGCGGCGGTCATGGGAATTTTTATCTTACTGGTGTATTTGCGTCCTTTGCAACGTTGGTTTAAAAATGATGATTTTGTCAATCTGCAGCGCGCTGATTTCTTTTCAAACCTCTATACTTTTCTAATCGCGCGCCCGATTCGTTTTACGGGACGTATCTTGACTTTGTTGGTTGATTTTGTGTTTTTTGAAAGAATGTTGGTGGCCGCTTTTATGTTGGGCGCCGGCGTTATGGTCCGAAGTTTCCGTCAGATTAATCGGGAAGGGGGGCTGCGTTATGTTTTATTTGTGATGACGGCGTTTGCAGTGTTGGCTGTGTTTTTGTTGAGAGGTAAAATTTGATGTTTTTAAACCTAATACCGATTATCATTTTTTTACCATTGTTGGGAAGTTTGTTTGTGGCTGGTTCGCGCAATGATGCCGGCGGTTATTCTTATAACGCCGTCAATGTTGCTGTTTGGGTTGTTTGCTGTAATGTTTTATTAATTTTAAAACTGTTTGCTTCTATAGAAGTTAATTTGGATCAGATACAAGCAATTGTGCAAATTCCTTGGCCGATTGCTCCGAGCGGTGCTTTGTTTTTTGGAGCCGATATGCTGGGATTGATGATTGTTTTGGGTATACATGGGGCTTTGCTTTTAGGTATTTTGGGTTTGAAAGATTTTTTATATGGGCAGCGCGGCGTGTTGTTTTTTGCCATGTTCTTTTTGAGCGCGGCAACGGGCTTTTTTATGGCGGCAGATTTGTTTTCATTTTATATGTTTTTTGTGCTTATGATTTGTCCGTTGTTTGCACAAATCGGTTTAATAAGCAAAGGCAACGCTCAAAAAACGCCATCCAGATTCTTTTTATATAATTTCGTTGGTGCAATTTTATTGTTGGTGCCGGTGGCGGTAATATATACGATGGAAAATAAGACCGTGTTGATTGCTGATATTGCCATGTTGCAAATGCCGGATGGTTCAGGTATCCTGATCTGGAGCAGTATATTTTTGGCGTTTATCTTACGGTTGCCGGTATGGCCTTTTCATTATTGGATTAGTTCGGTTAATACGGTTTTGAAAAATCCATTGGTCTTTACCTGCGTTAACTTATTGCCAATCTCGGGATTGTACGGATTTATTCGTTTTTGGCCGGCAGCGTTACCCGTGGAAATATCATCGTTGGTTCCTTTTTTTGAAACTTTGTGTGTTATTACAATGTTGTATCTGGCTTTCAGCGGTTACAGTTCTACAAGTTTACGCGATAAAATGTTTTCTTATATCTTTATATATTATCTGCTTTATCTTTTAGGTGTTTTTTCACCAACGGACGTCTTAAAACAAAATATCGCTTATTCTTTGTTTGCTTTTATGTTGGTGGCGGCAGGCATGATCATGATTGTTTTTCATATTGATAATGAGAGCAGTAAACTGCAAAATTCATCCGGCGGCATTTTATGTTTGCAGCCAAAAGCTGCATTTTCATATGCACTTTTATTATTAGCCGGCATTGGTTTTCCGGTATCGGCGCTGTTTTGGAACAATTTTGTGATTATGTCTGAAATTTTGAATGCAAATGTGTGGGTAGGGACGGTGGCGGTTTTTACTATATTGCTGACAGCTATTTTTCAGTTGCAAAATTTGTATGATTTACGTGATAAATCGTGTTTGTTGACGGGACAGGAAAAAGTTTATGATATTGATAATCTGCGTTTTGCCGCCGGTACCATTGTTATGATTGTTTTGTTTTTATCATTTATTAAACCGTTATGGTTTGTGTATTGACCGAAAGCGAAAAGATGAATGAAATGTTAGGTATATTAAATATTGTTTCCCTCGTTGCCGGTATTTTGTGGCTTATATTGCGTCGCATATGGGGCGAGGCCTCCGTTAAAGATTATTTTACGGCAACGCAGACGGCGGTGTTGGCCAGTATTGTTTTTTCGCTTTTGTTTGATGAGTATACGCCCTTTGCGCCCTATGTCTCGGCCGATGCTTCGGCAACATTGGTTTATATTTTAACGGCCGGTGTTGTATATATATGGCTTTCTTTATCACAAAAATGGTTTTCGGCAGAAAATCTGCAAGCTAACCTGTTTTGTGTTTTGGCATTGTCGGCGTTGGCGGCGTGCCAGATAGTGAATATTGCCGGAAATTTAGCTGTTATGTTTGTCGGTATAGGACTTTTATTGACGGTTAATTATCTGTTTTTGTATTTGAGCCAACAAACGGAAGAACTGCATAACATCTGCAGCCGCTATGGTTTAAGCGCTTTGTTTTTTGCCGTTTTGGCCTGCGTGTCTTTATATTTGCTTACGCCGTCCGGTTGGGGATTGAAACAACTTGCAGATACGGTATCGTCTTTGAATGTTTCGGAACTTTATATGACGGTTGCCGGTATTTTGTTTATCTTTTTGTTTATGTTGGCGATTGCACCGTTGCATTTTTGGTTTGCCGATACAATAGCACCAGCCGTGTTGCCGGTGGCGGCGTATTTCAGTCTGGTGCCGCAGATTAGTTTATGGACGGCTTTTTTGAAGATTAATTATTCGTTTTTGTATCCGGTGATGGATAATATAGACGGCGTTTATATCATATTTGGTATTTTGTCGGTTTTTGCCGGTGCAATCGGCGCTAATACCAGTCGCCATCTACGGAAGATATTTGCTTGCGGCGGTATTTATCATCTGGGAGTTATGCTGCTTGTTATTGCTTCGTTTACAGATCAAGCCGTTTTAATCGGTCTGAATTATATGCAAATGTATATTTTGGCCATGACCGGTATTTATGTCGTTTTTTATGCCTTCAAGAGCAGGGGGGATTATTTGTATAATTTGAATATGGTCGGCGGTTTTGCCAAAGTTCATCCTTTTGTAGCCGGTGCTTTGTTATTTTTTACGGCATCGCTTATCGGTATGGCGCCG
This sequence comes from uncultured Alphaproteobacteria bacterium, assembly GCA_944393205.1. Classification (GTDB taxonomy): domain Bacteria; phylum Pseudomonadota; class Alphaproteobacteria; order RF32; family CAG-239; genus CAAFZY01. The sequence goes on from CALXZI010000004.1 coordinate 46,943, forward strand.
TTACCGGGGTTTGGTGCAATGTGGGCCGTATTAAAAGAATTTACCTCGGCACATCATTTTGCTCTGATTGCCGTGATGTTAGGCGGGTTGTTGCTGTTGTTGCCGGCGTATTTGCAAGTGGCCAGATCAGTTTGTTTTGCCCAAAAGCAGGAAAATTTTGACCGAATGGAAAATAATATTTATTTTTACTTGTTTTTATTGGCAGCTTTAATGTTGTTTTTAACAATATATCCGCAATTTTGGGATAACCGTATGCCTTGGATTATTTTGGCAGGGTAAGATGGATAATATCGGTTCTTGGTTATGGCTTGATCTGGAAGAAACGCAAAGCACCAATGATGCGGTTGATAGGTGGTGCCAAGAATGCGGACAACCCTGTGTGGTGACGGCAAAGCGGCAAACGGCGGGCAGAGGGCGGCGCGGTCGCTCATGGATCAGCCAAGAAGGTAATTTGTTTATGTCGTTTGCTTTTCCGGCGCCGGTTGAAAATATCGGAGAAATGGCAGTTTTAAGCGGATTGGCCGTTTTAAAAACAGTACGTTGTTTTTGCCCGAATGCAAACTTGAAAGTTAAATGGCCGAATGACGTTTTAGCTGATGGCGGAAAAATTTCCGGAATTTTGTTTGAACGTGCGACAAACGGCTTTTGGATTATGGGTATCGGCATTAATGTGAGGTCAAATCCTTTAAAATCGGTTGCCGGTTATCGGACAATGAGCCTTAATGCTTTGGGTGCTAAAGCGGAACGGATTGAGGTTTTGCATCAATTTGTCATGCAATGGGACGAACTTATGCTTTTATATCAGCACACTGGTTTTGAGGTTTTGCGTCGGCAATGGCTTGACAATGCGTATAATCTTGGTAAAACAATAGTTGTTAGACAAGGAACTGCGGAAATATGCGGCATTTTTGCAGGTTTGGATGATGATGGCGCTTTGTTGCTTGATACCGATGGCAAAATTAAGAAAATTTTGGCCGGAGATGTGATGTTGAATAACAATTAAGGAAACAAATGGAATATAAAAACAAAAGAGGAATTTATTTTTTGCCGCTGGGCGGCGCCGATGAAATCGGGATGAATATGTATGCATACGGCGTTAACGGCAAATGGATTGTGGTGGATGCCGGATACGGTTTTTTAAATGATGATTACCCAGGAATGGATATGTGTTATGCTTCACCGGAGTTTTTGGCGGATTTTAAAGATGATGTGTTGGGCTTGTTTATTACTCACGGACATGAAGACCATATGGGCGCGGTTGCCCATGTTTGGCCGGCGTTGCAATGTCCGGTTTATGCCACGCCGTTTGCAAGCGGATTGATTAAGGAACGTTTGCGCGAATATCAGATGGATAAAATCGTGCCGCTTGAAATTGTGCAAGGCGGCGATGAAATCAGCAAAGGCAATTTTAAGATAAAATATGTGCCGTTGGTGCATTCGGTGCCGGAAACTTGCGGTTTGTTTATCAGCACGCCTTTCGGTAATATTTTTCATGCGACCGACTGGCGTTTTGACGACGGGCGTTTGGATATGCTGCCGACCGGCATGAAAGAGCTTGAAGCTGCCGGCGGGCAGGGGATTGATATGTTTGTGTGCGATTCAACCAATGTGATGCTGGAAAAACAACAACCGAGCGAATTTGAAGTGCGGCAAAATCTGATGACGCTTATCCCGCAAATTGAGGGCGGGCTGATTGTGACGTGCTTTGCTTCCAACCTGATGCGGTTGGAAACTTTGGTGTTGGCCGCCAAAGAGGCAAATCGGACACCGGTTTTATTGGGGCGGAGTTTGCTGACAAATATGAAAGTTGCCAAAGAATGCGGCTATTTTAAGGATTTACCCAAAGTTTACAAACCGGAGCAAGTGCAGGGGATTACCGCCGATAAGGCGCTTTATATCTGCACCGGCTCGCAGGCTAACTATCGCAGCGCTTTGAGCATGATTGTCAAAGGCGAAAGCAAGTATGTCAAACTTTGCGACAGTGATACGATTATATTTTCTTCTAAAATTATCCCCGGCAATGAAGAAAAAATTGAGCATATGCAAGAGCAGATGATTGATCAAGGCGTTACGGTGATTACCGAAGAGACTGATTTGGTGCATACTTCCGGCCATCCGTCTAAAAACGAATTGCAGGCAATGTATAATATTTTGAAACCGAAAATTGTGTTTCCGGTGCATGGTGACAAGCGTTTTATCCGTGAGCATAAGCGCTTTGCCTTAAATTGCGGCATTCAAGACGTGTGTTCGGGGCAAAACGGTGATGTGTTCTTTTTGCAAGACGGAAAAATCAGCAAAGAAGAGGAAGTCGCAGCCGATGTTATCGGCGTTGACCGCGGACGTCCGGTGTCCTTAAACTCGGATTTGGTGCATAACCGGCGGCGGATTGCCTATAACTGCAGCCTGTTTATCAGCGCGGTTATCGGAGCGGATAACAAAGTTGCGGATTTGGAGATTTCTTCCATTGATATTCTGGAAGAAAAAGAATGGACTGCGCTGGCGGAAGAAATTAAAGCAAAGGTTGTTCCGCTGATTGAAGAAAAAATCAGCTCATGCGGCGGGTTGAATGCTGCTGCCAAAGATTTTATCCGAAGCCGCATCCGCAAGATGGTATATCAGGCAACTGACATTAAACCGGTGACGTTTTGCCACATTTACCAAGAACAGTAATTTTTAATATTTGAGGAGGAAACAATGTCTATCATACCCGAAAGATTGAAAAAAGGCGATAAAATCATGGTGATTGCGCCTTCGCGCGGTTTAAAACTCATTGGTGCCGATTGTCGGCAGATTGCCGAAGAACGCTTGGGAAGTTTGGGTTTGACGGTTGAATTTGCTCCGAACACCACCGATGATAATTTTGATATAACGATGTCAGCTTCGGTAGAAAAACGGGCGGCGGATATTATGACGGCTTTTGCCGACAAATCGGTTAAGGCGGTTTTGACGGTTATCGGCGGTTTTAACTCCAACCAACTGATACGGCATTTGGATTATGAGATTATCCGCAAAAATCCGAAAATCTTTATGGGTTTTTCCGATATTACCGCTTTGCATACGGCGATTTATGCCCAGACAGGTTTGGTGACTTATTACGGTCCGCATTACAGCTCGCTGGGCATGAAGAAAGGTTGCGAATATACTTTAGAAAACATGGTTAACACTTTGTTTGAAGGTGGAAAGCGCGAAATTTTGCCTTCGGCGGAATGGAGCGATGACGCTTGGTTTTTGGATCAGGATAAGAGAGAATTTATCAAAAACGAAGGTTGGTGGCAAATCCAAGGCGGAACAGCTAAAGGAACAATTATCGGCGGCAATTTATGCACGTTTATTTTACATCTCGGTACGCCGTATCGGCCGAAGTTTGAAAAAGACACGATTTTGTTTTTGGAAGACGACGAAGAGTCGCACTTGTTGAATTTTGAGCGTAATTTACAGGCGTTGATTAATCAAGAAGATTTTAAAAATGTCAAAGGTTTGGTTATCGGGCGTTTTCAAAAGGCTTCCAAAGTTACGCGCGAAAAGCTGGATTTTATCTTAAAAAACAAGCCGGAACTTAAAAATATGCCGATTATTGCCAATATTGACATGGGACACACGACGCCGATTAATACCATTGCTCTCGGCGGTTATGCAGAAATCAGAGATGGACGCATTTTTGTAGAAGGTTAAAGTTTTTCTACAATTGTTTTTTTGAATTATGCTTATAATAAATAACAGTTGCATATTCGGTAATTTTGTTTCATATTAACCTTGATAACATATTAAAAATAAATAATTATGGAAACATTTGAGAGAGAAAGAATTCCAACCGAATTACAACAAAAGGAATTGCAAAAACGTCAGAATATTATGCGTCATTTGCAAAAGGTTCGCGATGAAATAGATTGGTTGAGCGAATCTTCAATGTATAATGAACCACATATGTCGCGTTTGTTACTTATAGAAGACAAGCTTGAAAAGCTTTTGCAGAAATCTTTTGAATCAGCAAACAGCGAGGAGCGGAATCTTAAAGAACTGGCCGATGATAGAGCATCGGGTGATAAGTTTGATGCTACAGCAGCATTGATAGATGAACTAATTGAGCCACGCCCGTATCGTCCCCGTGATTTTGTTAAGGAATCTTTTATTCCTTTAAATTAAAAAGAAAGCTCCCGACAAGGGAGCTTTCTTGCGGTTTATGCCTTTATTGCAATAGGATTTGACAGAATTTTAAATTTTAGATATAATAAATTTAAGTTGTTTATATTCAGGTATAAGAAGATGAAAAGTAATCCGGCCGCATTTTTAAAATCAGAATATGAAGCTGCCAATGTAGATCCTGTTTTTATGCGTCTGCATGGTAAAAAATATCTTGTTCCTTACCCATATGTCCGCGATTATAAAGATTACCAAAAAGCATTTTTGAATGATTTTTTTGATATCATGCGCCGCGATTATTTGGCATATCAAAAACATAATGTTCCGGTGCAATATATCAGTTGGCACGATAATGACAAACACCGCAAGCTGGTTGTTCCTTATGATTTACGCAATAAGGAAGTTTCACCGCAAGAAGTTGCCAATCGGATTTTTAAACGTGCTGAAAAAAAATATATTAAAGCCGTTCGTTTGGCCGTGGAGTTAGCAGAAGCATATCCGGAGCGTCCTTATCAAACGTTAATTAGTATTGCCCATGTGCGGGACATGCAAAAAGCTCGTTATGAACACCAGTTAAAGCAGGCGCGCGATAAAGCCATATACATTACAAAAAAGGTCGGGCATTTTTTGGCGCAAAATGCGGTTAAAGCGACCAACAATATCAAAAATATGGATGTGGAAAAACTCAAAATCAAGGCACGGCGGTGGGCCGTGGGTGTGATGTTGACCACAACCATTACCGGTGCTGTTTATACGGCATTTCAGATTAATGAAAAGCAAGCTGAAAAGAAGGAGATTCAAGCTAAAGATCCACTGGGGCATATGCAAATGTTTGAGCGATGCCACGATGCAATTAAAGCTAGTCTGGCTTTTGCTGAAAATTTTGCCGGTAGTACATTTAAAGATGGAGAAGGCGTGCCAACCATTGGTTACGGCTGTACTTATTATTTAGATGCCGAAGGCAAAGGCAGCCGTGAGGTTTCGCCGGTTAAAATGGGCGATAAAATTACAATGGAAGAGGCCAACACGCAAAAAGAACGTTATTTGCAATTTGAAATTTTGAAACAAGTTCAAGAATATGTCAAAGTTCCGATGGATGAAGAAACCACAATTGCAACTTATAATTTTGCATACGTTTTGGGTTCAACCAATTTCAGAAAATCGGAATACCTCAAAGCCTTAAATGAAGGGAAAAAAGGTGAGGAGTTGGTGCGCTATCTGACAGGTTTCAGGGTGCAAAAGGGCTTGTTGCCGAGATTTTATTTTATGGGAGCTTTACTTAACGGTAAGATGAAAGTTTCCGATTTTATGGATTTGACGGCTGAAGGGTGTTATAACTTAAAAACACGCGATGTTTGTTTGTATGAAAAAGGAAAATTAAAACTTGATAAAGACGGCTTTGCGTATTTTTGTTATGATGAGTTGAAAAAAAATATTGAAAAGGCCAAGAAATCACGCCGAAGCAAGGCTTGTGGCGGTGAAAAATGTCCTAAAGTCAGAGAAATTCTGCCACAAACGGTTCTAGACGGCGTATATGAGATGGAAAACTCAAAAGCACGTATATATTATGCCGATAATATGAGTTTAAGCCGTTAAAATCTTTGATTGCCCTAAAATAAAATGTCTTTTGGGTTGGTGACGGGTTTGTTGATTTTCCGGTAAATATAAACAGCAATCGGAACCCCGAGCAACATACCCCAAAGGCCAATCATGGCGTGGGCAATATATAAAATGATAAGCGTCATGACCGGATTGATATGCATAAACGATGATACAATTCGTGGGTTTAAGACATAAGCTTCCAACAGATGAATAGCAATAATCATTAATAAAGCCCATAGGCCGAGTGCCATACCACCGTTGTTGATGGCCATTAAAATAATCGGAACCGAAGAAATCCACATTCCCAATACCGGAATGAGGCCGCACATAAAAACAATTGTGCATAACAAGGCGATGGCATTAATATCTAAAAAATACAAACCGATGGCGGTTAATACGGTGTTGATGGCGGAAATTAGCAACTGGGCACGGAAATTTTCGCCGACAACTTTGGCAAACAAGATGATACTGTCAGCCGTTTCCCGATAATATTCGGCCAATCGGGTAAAACGCAAACGGCGCATTCCGCGCGAAAGTTCCGGCAAATCAAACATAATGAGGAAACTAAACAGCATGGCCAGAAAAAACCATCCGAAATAATGCAAACCTTTTTCAAGCAATCCGCGAACAATGTTCCAAGCACTAACGACAACAGTTTCCGGCGACAGAGCTTCTTTGATTTGCGGCAGAAGCGGGGCCACTATTTCATTCTGGCTTAAATTGTCGTCAAACCATATACGAACCGAAGATATGCTTTTCGGCAGTTGCTCGGTGAAATTGATGGCTTCAGATAAAAGCCGTGGCGGAATAAACACTAAAAACGCACAAACACCCATTAAAAATAAAATATAGATACTGATAACAATGGTGCGGCGGTTAAAATGATACTTGCGACGGATCTTATGGGTGATGCTTGAAGCAATAAAGCACATGATGAATGTGATAAAAACAAGACCAAACATATTGCGGAACATATACAGCAGGCCTAAAAAAACACCCCAAATAAAATAAACTCGGTTGGTGCGAATAAACTCTGATATATTCAACATCGCGTTTAATCCTTTCGGCTTGAAAATATTTATATTTATACCGATACCCCCAAGATGGTTTTTATGCAAGTAAAAAAGGATGTTTTTACAAAAAACATCCTCAAATTGACAGTTTACAAAGTGTTGTTATTAATTTTGACCGAAGACGAGTTTCATGGTGTCTTTGGCAATCATTAATTCTTCATCGGTTGGAATAACGAACACATGAACTTTGGAATCGGGTGTGGATATTTCCAAAGTTTGGCCACGTTTTTGATTATTTTCTTCATTTAATGCAATACCAAGATATGCCAAACGTTCTACCACCAGTTTACGTACGATGGAACCGTTTTCCCCCACACCGGCCGTAAAGACAATAGCGTCCACGCCGCCCAAAATGGCGATGTAAGCGCCGATAAAACGTAAAATCGTATGAACATACACGTTCATAGCATCAATGGCATCCTGTTCACCATTGAGATAACGGGTTTCAACATCACGATTGTCGGAAAAACCGCAAATGCCCAACATGCCGCTTTGCTTGTTCATTAAAGTGTTAACTTCATCAATGGTCTTATTTTGAGTCTTCATGATGTACAGTGGAATGTAGGGATCAATATCGCCGCAGCGTGTGCCCATCACAATGCCGGCTAAAGGCGTAAAGCCCATGGATGTGTCAATGCATTTGCCGTTTTCAACCGCGGTAATTGAAGCGCCGTTGCCCAAATGGCAGGTAATGATTTTACCTTTTTTGCCAATCAAATCAGCCGCTTTTTGTGCCACATAGGCATGGGAAGTACCGTGAAATCCGTAGCGACGAATTTTGTATTCGGTATATTGTTCTTTAGGTAAGGCGTACAGATAAGCCTCTTTAGGCATTGTTTGATGAAAAGCCGTATCAAAGACCACGACTTGCGGAATGTCGGGCAAGAACTTTTTTACGGCTCTGATGCCAGCAACACTGGCCGGATTATGCAATGGTGCCAATTCGGAAAGCTGTTCAATTTCTTCAATTACTTTTTCATTCACCAAAGCAGAGGTCTTAAAAATTTCACCGCCATGGACAATTCTATGACCGACGGCGCTTAATTCGTCCATACTTTTCAACGGCCCGCCTAATAAAATTTGCAGAACTTCGCTGATGGCTTCCGTGTGCGTGGGAAGTTCTACATCTTTGGTTTGTTTGTTCTCGCCGATTTTTAATGTGACAAATGAACCGTGAATACCGATTCTATCAGCCACACCCTTGGCCAAAACCTCATAATTACCATTGTTGACGTCAAACAATTGATATTTCAACGATGATGAACCTGAATTTAATACTAAAATTTTTTCCATGTTTTTTTCCTTAAAAATTTTATTTTTGTTGATGTGTGGCCTGTAAACAGGTAATAGCGATGACACCGGCGATATCTTCGGCGAATGCACCGCGTGATAAATCGTTTATCGGAGCGTTTAAGCCTTGCAGCATCGGACCGTACGCCTCGCATCCGCCCAAACGCTGTAAAAGTTTATAACCGATGTTTCCGGCTTCAATATTTGGAAAAATCAGAACTCTGGCAGAACCGGCAACTTGGCTATCCGGCGCTTTTTTCTTGGCGACGACTTTGTCTAAAGCGGCATCGGCCTGCATCTCGCCGTCAATTTCAATGCCCAACCCCTGATATTCCGGTGCTTTTAGTGCTTGTTGCGCCAAAGCGGTTGCGTTACGGACTTTGTCTACGGTTTCACCTTTACCGGAACCACGTGTGGAAAATGATAACATGGCGATTTTGGGAGCAATGTCAAACTGAAGAGCGGTTTCGGCGGCAGTTAAGGCAATGTCGGCCAACTCCTTTTCATTGGGGTTTATAATTACGCCGCAATCGGAAAACAGATAAGGGGTGTCATTAGCAATCATAATTAAAAAAGAGGAAACGCCACGGTCTTTACGTGCTGATTTGATGATTTGTAACGCCGGACGAACGGTATCGGCCGTGGAATGGTTGGCCCCCGAAACCATGCCGTCAGCGTGGCCGGCCTTGACCATTAATGTGCCAAAGTATGTGTAATCGCGTGCGGTTTGTTCGGCTTGTTCGTAAGTCATGCCTTTTTCTTTACGCAGATTAAAAAGCAAATCAGTATATTCTTTTAAATGCGGCGAATTTTCAGGTTGTATAACCTCAATGTTATCCATACTCCAACCGTTTTCGGAAAAATAAGTTGCAATATGGTCTTTTGGGCCGAAAATAACTAATTTTGCCGCATTGGCTCCGGCGATGATGTGTGCTGCTTTTAAAACGCGTTCATCCTCTCCTTCGGGAAGGACTATCTTTTTGATATTTTGTGATGCTTTGTTGATTAAACTGTTCAAATATTTTGTTAACATATTAAACCCTCGGATTATAGATTGAAAAACATAAATATATTGCAATTAATCACTATCTTCGGAAAATGTCCATAAAAAAGTTTTGATTTTTACAGGAATCTATAATAACATTTAGCATCATCGGTTTTTTTATAAAAAAGGCATATCGGAAGATGAAAGTATTGAGCATATTGTTTTTTCTTGTTCTTATGGCCGTGTCGTTGCCGGTCGTAGCAGATGTCAGTTTTGAAGCCGGTGTTAATGTGGCAACAGAAGCTGAAAATGCTTCATTGGCCAAAGACGAGGCTATGAAAAAAGCTAACAGAGAAGCTTTTTTAAATGTCGCTTCCCGTTTGACTACCGAGGACAATGTTCAAAAACTTAATGAACTGACCGATGAACAGCTTCTGCATTTTATTCGTGAAGTTTATGTTGTTTCGGAGCATAGCGGAACCACTACTTATCGTGCGGATCTCAATATTAAGATTAATGAAAAATTATTAAAACAATATATGCAAGAAAACAATATGCTGGAAGTGGTGGCCGCACCGGCAAAAATTTTGATTATTCCGGTTTACAGCGATACCGCATATCCCGATAAAGTGGTTTGGGAAGATGGTAATCTTTGGCGGAAAGCATGGTTGGATAAAGGTCTGATTAAATCTGGCGCGTATGATTTTCTTGTTATTGCCGACACGCAAGGTAACCGATCGGCGTTTCCGGCCGGTCGTTTAGATAAAACGGCTTATGATAAACTCTTATTTATTAATCATGTTAAAGATATATTTACGGTCAATGCCGTTCGTGCCGGCCGCAACACTCTGGTCGTCGTTGTCCGGACCTATCCGGAAACAAATGAAAAGCGCCTGCTTATTACCGATGAAAACGGCGATACTTTTGATAAAGCCATTGCAGCAACGGTTGGATATATTACCGCGGAAATGGAAGGGAAAAATTTGCAAGAAAACAGTCGGCAGGGAAGCTTGGATATCGTTTATCGGTTTGATAAGCTTCCGGATTGGTTTGCCGCAGAAAAGCGTCTTAATAAAATACCGCAGATAAAATCTGTGCAGACAACAGCCATCGGCAATCACCAAGTGAAAATAAGGGTTGAATTTTCCGGTTCGGAAAGTCGTTTACGCTCGTCTCTGGAAAATTCCGGATTATATTTACAAAGTAATAACGGGCAATATTTTTTAAGATAAGGAAATAATATGGATAAGAGAAATACGCCGACAGCGGCTATGGAAACGCAATTGTTGAAAAATGTCGCAAAATATCGTCAGAATGCTGATAAAAAAACGAAGGCGGAGAGTGAAGTTGTTAAAACAAAAACACATACATCTATGCCAATACGACAACGGATGACTAACATAAAAGTTCCGAGCGGACACAATTGGCAGATTTGGCTGGCTTTATTTTTACTGTTTTGTGTGGCTATTTATGTGCTGCGTTCCGTTTTGATGCCTTTTGCTGCCGGTATCGTACTGGGCTATTTGTTTGACCCGTTGGCGACACGGTTTGAGAAATGGGGAATGTCACGGGTGTGGGCAACGGTTTTAGTGTTTATTGTGGTGATTTTGATTGCCGTGCCGGCAATTATATTGATATTTGGCATGGTTAATGAACAGTTGAGCTTGTTTGTGGAGGCGGCTCCGGGGTATATATCCTCTTTTATTAAACGTGCTGAACCGATTTTAGCCGGCCTTCAAGAACGTTTTCCGAGTTTGGAAATTGCCAACATTAAAACCATGATAAAAGAAAACATGACCAGCGGTTTACAATTTGGAGGCAAGCTTTTGAAAGGGCTGATCAATAATGGTTTTGCTCTTATAAATTTGATTTCTTTGTTGTTGGTGACGCCGGTGGTTGCTTTTTATATGTTGCGTGATTGGGACAAGTTTGTCGCCAAAGTGGACAACTTGTTGCCGCGCAAATCAAAAAAGGTAATTCGCGAACAATTTCGGCAGATTGATAGGGCTTTGTCCGGATTTATTCGTGGACAATTGAGCGTTTGTGTAATCTTGGGCACTTACTATTCGGTTGGATTAAAGATTGTCGGCTTGGAATTAGGGGTTTTGGTCGGTTTCTTGGCCGGTTTAATCTCTTTTATTCCTTACGTCGGCAGTATTTCCGGTTTTGTCATCAGTATTATTTTGGCTTTGGCGCAATTTAATGATTATACCAAGGTGTTGGAAGTCGTGATTGTGTTTGCCAGCGGACAATTTATTGAAGGCAATTTCCTCACGCCGAAATTGGTTGGTGATAATGTCGGTCTGCATCCGGTATGGGTGATGTTTGCATTGCTCGCCGGCGGTGTGTTGTTGGGCTTTTTGGGATTGCTGATTGCCGTGCCGGTGGCGGCGATAATCGGCGTTTTGACTCGTTATGCCATTAATAATTATAAGCAAAGCAATCTGTATTTGGAAGAATAAATATTTTATCGCCTATACAAAAAAGCGGCTTTTATTAAAGCCGCTTTTTACTGATTTGTCTTTATTAACGGGATTTTCCGTTTCCGTAACCTTTTATGCGGGCAGCTTCTCGGCAAATATTTCTGGCATTAATAAATTTATCATGTTCTTTTGCGGCGTGCTCGGCTTCTTTGAACATGCCTTCTGCCCGATATAAAGGAATAAGTTTATTCAAGATACTTTTCTTTTCGTTAAATTTGCGTTGGCGCCCCCAATCTTGGTGGTTGACAAGATTTAACAGTTCCTCATAAAGCGCAATGATGCTCTTGTTATCATCAGCCATCGGAAGTTCGTCGTCACGTATTTGTTCATAACGATATTGAGCCGCCATCTTTTTTTCGTATTTTGCATTTTCTTTTTCTTGCATATAAGCTTCAGACAATTGTTTTTTTAGACGGGTATAATCATACTGCTGATGATTGACGGTTTTTCTCTCAATTTCCAATAACAAAGCGTAACGTTCTTTGGCCGGAATCGGACTCATAAAATATTCCATGCGGCGGGCGGAAATATTAAGCGGGTTATGGTCAAAAGAACCATCGTTTTGTTTGATTTCTTTGACCTTTTGTTTTAATACGGCGAAACGAATTTGTTTGTTTTCCGGTGCGTACTGTTCATATATGCTGTATATATGGTTTAAAATTTCTTGTCGGGCAACGGTGTTTTTTCCGCCGTCATTGGGAATGTTTTTCAATATTTTTTTGAAATTATATACAGTTTGCAACATCAGTTGATCGTCATGACAGTCCGCATCAATTGCATATCTGTCGGCCATGGTTTTTTCTATCAGAATGACCTCATCGCGGTATTTTTCCGGTAGATGTTCATACAAATGTTGCCATTGTTCTTTACTACCAGAAAATGTTTCATTTTTCGGTGTTAAGCCGGCTAATGTACACAGAGTAGGCCAATATTTCGGTTTACCGTCTATCGCCAATTCACCACATATGGACGCACAGCGGTATTCATTAAAAATTTCAGATTGCGGTGCATGGTCGGTTAGGGGCATTTTAAACTCCTCCGGTTATAGTTTTTTGACCATCTTGGCAAAGGTCAATCCTTGTTCGGCAAATAAATCACCTTCTTGTTTGTAGCCGAGTTTTTCATAGAAATGTACAACGGAGAGCATGGCATGCATCACGATTTTGGAATAACCAGCTTCTTTGGCTCGTTTTTCGGCATATGCTACCAACTGGCGACCGATGCCTTCGCCTTGATAAACAGGTTCAACAGCGACTTGCATCATGCGAATTTCTTTATCATTAACCGGTGCCAATATTAATCCGCCGACAAGTTTGCCGTCAAGGCTTTCTATGCAACCAATGTGAAGATATGCCGCTTCTTTATCGCGAAAAGAATCCAAAAATTTGAGACCCAGCGGTTCAAGCAGAACTTTGTAACGCAATTCCACCAGTTCATCATAACGTGAGGAGCCAAAATCAACATCAATCATTTTTTTCATGTGAGCCTCCTTTTGAATTATATCCTATTAAAACATATTTTACGGATTATTTCAATAATATATTGCCTAAAGCAAAAATTTAATTTATTTATGTGGTAAATAAAAATGTAAGGAAAGATAAATGACTGAATTGAACCTGATCAGAAATTTTGCCATTATTGCTCATATTGACCACGGAAAATCCACGCTTGCCGATAGGATGATTGAATACTGCGGCGGGTTGACGCATCGGGAAATGACCGATCAGGTTTTGGATTCAATGGATATTGAAAAAGAACGCGGCATCACGATTAAAGCGCAAACCGTGCGGCTTAATTATCAAGCCCAAGACGGCAAAACCTATCAGCTTAATTTGATGGATACGCCCGGACATGTGGATTTTTCTTATGAGGTTTCGCGCTCGCTTGCTTCTTGCGAAGGGTCTGTTTTAGTGGTGGACGCCACGCAAGGAGTTGAGGCACAAACTTTGGCGAACGTTTATTTGGCGATTGAAAACAATCATGAAATCGTGCCGGTTTTAAACAAAATTGATTTGCCGTCGGCTGATCCGGAGAAAGTCAAAAGGCAGATTGAAGACGTTATCGGTCTGGATGCATCGGATGCGGTGGAAACATCGGGCAAAACCGGTTTGGGCGTACCGGCGTTGTTGGAAGCCATTGTGCAGCGGCTGCCGGCACCGATTGGCGATGCCGACGCGCCGTTGAAAGCACTGTTGATTGACAGTTGGTATGATTCGTATCTGGGCGTGATTATTTTGGTGCGTATCAAAGATGGTGTGTTAAGGAAAAAAACGCCTATCCGCATGATGTCAAACGGCGCGGCTTACAGCGTTGACAAAGTAGGGATTTTTACACCCAAAATGCAGGATATAGATGCTTTATATCCGGGTGAGGTCGGGTTTATTACCGCCAGCATTAAGAGCGTTTCGGATTGTCGGGTGGGCGATACCATTACCAATGATAAAACACCGTGTGCGGAAGCTTTGCCCGGGTTTAAGCCTTCCGTTCCGGTGGTTTTTTGCTCTATTTTTCCGGTGGATTCCAGCCAGTATGAAGCTTTGAAAGACGCCTTGGCCAAACTCAAATTAAACGATGCCAGCATCAATTATCAAAATGAAAATTCGGCAGCGTTGGGGCTCGGTTTTCGTTGCGGCTTTTTAGGGCTGTTGCACATGGAGATTATTCAGGAGCGAATTGGCCGTGAGTTTGATTTGGATATCATCACAACGGCGCCGTCAGTAGCCTATAAAATCCACATGAGCGACGGTTCGGAAATCATGCTGCACAATCCGGCGGATATGCCTGATTTGAGTACGGTGCGCTCTATTGAAGAACCGATGGTCAAAGCCACGATTTTGGTGCCGGACACTTATCTCGGTGCGGTTTTAAAACTCTGCACCGAACGCCGCGGTGAACAGGTGGAGCTGACTTATGTCGGCAGCCGCGCTATGGTGGTTTATAACATTCCGTTAAATGAAATTGTGTTTGATTTTTATGACCGCTTAAAGTCCATCACCAGCGGTTATGCCAGCTTTGATTATGAGTTGACCGGTTATCAGGAGTCAGATTTGGTTAAAGTGCAAATTTTGATTAATGAAGAACCGGTTGATGCCTTGGCGTTTTTGTGCCATCGCAGCGAAGCGGAAGCCAGAGGCCGTCAAATTTGCGAACGATTGAAAGATTTAATCCCGAGACATTTGTTTAAAATCCCAATACAGGCGGCAATCGGCGGTCGGGTGGTGGCTCGTGAGACGATTTCAGCTCTGCGCAAAGATGTGACCGCCAAATGTTACGGCGGCGATGTGACCCGCAAACGCAAGCTTTTAGACAAGCAAAAGAAAGGCAAGCAGCGGATGCGTCAATTCGGCAAAGTAGATGTGCCGCAATCAGCGTTTATTGAAGCTTTGCGAATCGGTGATGATTAATATAGCGCATCATTTCCATACAATGCGTATCAAGCAATAATTTCCTACAAAGCAATTTTCGCAAAGGTCGTGAATTTTGGCGACGCTTAAATCACGCAAGCAGTTGGTTCCTTTGCTGCAATATGCATCGCCATAGGTGCGTCCAAGGTAAGTATCCGCATCTTCATTGTCTGTGGTAATGTAATGCGTTTGCCATAAAATGTTATGCAATTCTTTGCTGAAGTTCCAGACATTTTGACAACTTTCTTTTTCATTGACATAAACGCCAATTTTGAAAAATCCTTCGGTGTTGCTTGTTTCATAAGCAACACTTATGCGGTTGCCCATAGAATCAAAAATATATCTATCCTGTTTCTTCATTTCTTGCGGGATGAGATTGAGTTTGGCCATGATATCAGTCAGAAAAATATTTCCGTAAGAAGCCGCTTGAGTGCGAAACTCTCCTAAATTAAAAACCTGATAAGCACCGTTAAGTATCGCTGTCAGTTGCTCGGTTTGTTTGTTGAGTTTGTATTTAAGCATAGCTTTTGAGTAACCCGAGATAGCGCCAACACTCAACACTCCAATAATTGCTAAAACCCCTAACATTTCCACCATACTTCTTCCGGAAGAAATTGCGTATAACGGCGCATCTAAAGCGCTTTTATGCGAAGTCGGAAAATTCACGTACGTTTTATGTACGCTAGAATTTTCCTCCCCGCTAGAAAGCACTTTATCTGCACCATTCTCCGCAATTTCATTATGTGCATGAAAGGAAAAGCTAAAAAAATCAAACAAATTTATCAAAAGAACTCCTAAAAACTGCAAAAAATACTTATTTGCTCGTCATTCTAAACCGTTTTTTTTTTTTGCAATTTT